>NZ_DKJX01000027.1:0-168667 GCF_002454935.1 Massilia sp. UBA6681 | reverse complement strand
GAACCGCTCGGCTATATACCGCTGGCCGAAGCTGAGGCAAACTATTACAAGCAACTGAGCAGTCAAGCCGTCCCGGCCTGACTCACACTAACCGGCCTCCACAAAAGCCGGGGCGGTTCACAGCCGGATTGGACGATTCGCTTCAGTCAGGCTGGAAACACTGAACGGTACTTTATTGAGAATCACGTCAGTAACTCCGCGAAGATAATTAGGGACTGGGCAATAAAACGCACTGATGGCGTGCTTGAATTTCCCTGAAGCAGTCGCGTAAAGCTCGATCGTAGATCTTACGTAGAACCAAAACTTGACTTCACGCAATCTCAGTGGCGCAAAGTCTTGGCTTGCTGTCATCATGGAAGAACTTGCCTAGGTCAACCGAAGTCGCTTTGCAGGTGAAAAAATCTAAGCTACTGTAGGAATTGGCAAGCGCCGCAAGTGACATCGAACAGGAGTATTGACCATGTCACTTTACAAACGCGACAACATGTGGTGGATCGATTTCACTACGGTGTCGGGGGAACGCATCAGGCGCTCTGCCGACACGAGCAATAAGCTGGAAGCGCAGGAGCTTCACGACCGGCTCAAGGCAGAGAGTTGGCGGGTTGATCGGTTGGGAGAGCGGCGGCAGTACACATGGGATGAGGCGGCAGCGAAATGGCTCGAGGAGACGTCCCACAAGCGCACGCACCATGACGACGTGCTCAAGCTGCGCTGGCTGGAGCAGTATCTAGGAGGGAAATTGCTAACAGAAGTGACGCGTGACGTGGTTGCAGGAATCGGGGCGCGCAAGCGGTCCCAAGCCAGCGCTGCGACCGCCAACCGCCACTTGGCCCTCATCCGCGCAATCCTGCGCCGGGCCTGCGATGAGTGGGAATGGATCGATAAGGCGCCGAAGGTAACGCTCTACAGGGAGCCGAAGCGTCGGGTGCGCTGGATCACGCCGGAGCAGACACGGACACTTCTCGATGAGCTGCACGAGCACCAGCGCGACATGGTCCTGTTCGCGCTGGCCACGGGGCTCCGCCAAGGCAATATGACCGGCCTGTGCTGGTCGCAGGTCGACTTGGAGCGCCGCACGGCATGGATCGCCGGAGAGGATGCGAAGAATGGCGACGACCTGCACGTGTCGCTGAACGACCTTGCCGTCGAGATCCTGCAGCGCCAGCGCGGCAAGCATCCGGAGCGTGTCTTCACCTACCGAGGGAAGCCCATCAAGTGGGTCAACACCCGCGGCTGGCGCAGCGCCCTGGCACGGGCCAAGATCGAGAACTTCCGCTGGCACGACCTGCGCCACACCTGGGCCAGTTGGCTGGTCCAGCACGGAACACCCTTGTATGACCTGCAGGAAATGGGTGGATGGAAGTCGGCGGAGATGGTACGGCGGTACGCGCATTTGGCACCGGCGCAGATGGCACGCAATGCGGCGGTGATCGATACCCTGCTGCACGACACAATTACGTCACAGCGCCGTTTGCAGAACGAACAAAAAAGGGACTACGGAAGACCGTAACCCTTTGATTCAGCAGTAAAAATATTGGTAGGCCTCCCCGGAGTCGAACCGGGCACCAACGGATTATGAGTCCGCTGCTCTAACCAGGCATGAGCTAGAGGCCCAGAAATCGGGACAGTGGCTAGAAGTGATCTCGCCACCCGCTTCAGCGGCGCGGTACCGTGAAGCAGAGTGGCGAGAGGATATTGCTTTAGTGTAGGTCCGTCAAGCTCAGACTACAACACTCAACCGCCGCTACCCTCGAGGAAGCTCTTCAGCTTGTCCGAACGCGACGGGTGACGCAGCTTGCGCAGCGCCTTCGCTTCGATCTGGCGGATACGCTCGCGGGTGACGTCGAACTGCTTACCCACCTCTTCCAGCGTGTGGTCGGTCGACATTTCGATGCCGAAGCGCATGCGCAGCACCTTGGCTTCGCGCGGGGTCAGCGAATCGAGCACGTCCTTCACCACGCCGCGCATCGAGGCGTGCAGCGCGGCGTCCGAAGGCGCCAGCGTGTTGTTGTCCTCGATGAAGTCGCCCAGGTGCGAATCGTCGTCGTCGCCGATCGGCGTCTCCATCGAAATCGGCTCCTTCGCGATCTTCATGATTTTCCGGATTTTGTCTTCCGGCATCTCCATCTTGATGGCGAGGGTGGCCGGATCCGGTTCGGCGCCGGTCTCCTGCAGGATCTGGCGCGAGATCCGGTTCATCTTGTTGATGGTCTCGATCATGTGCACCGGAATACGGATGGTGCGCGCCTGGTCCGCGATCGAGCGGGTGATTGCCTGGCGGATCCACCACGTCGCATAGGTCGAGAATTTATAGCCGCGGCGGTATTCGAACTTGTCCACCGCCTTCATCAGGCCGATGTTGCCTTCCTGGATCAGGTCGAGGAATTGCAGGCCGCGGTTGGTGTACTTCTTGGCGATCGAGATCACCAGGCGCAAATTGGCCTCGGTCATCTCGCGCTTGGCTTTACGGGCCTTCATTTCGCCGGCAGCCATCTGGCGGTTGATGTTGCGCAGGTCCGGCAGCGGCAGCACGACCCTAGCTTGCAGGTCGATCAGGCGCTGCTGCAATTCCTTGATGGTCGGGATGTTACGGCCCAGGATGGCGCTGTAGGCGTGGCCGGCATTCACTTCGCCGTCCACCCAGTCCAGGTTGGTCTCGTTGCCCGGGAAGACCTTGATGAAGTGGGCGCGCGGCATGCCGCAGCGGTTCACGGCCACGTCCAGGATCTGCTTTTCGATGTGGCGCACTTCGTCCACCTGGCCGCGCAGGGTGTCGCACAGCTTCTCGACCACCTTGGCCGTGAAGCGGATGCCCAGCAGCTCGTTGGAAATCGCGTCCTGCGCCTTGACATAGGCCTTGCTGTTGTAGCCGTCCTTCTCGAAGGCCTTGCGCATCTTGTCGAACTGGTCGGCGATGTTGCCGAACTTTTCGAGGGCGGACTGCTTCAGGGCTTCGAGCTGCTCGGCCGAGTAGCCGGCCGCGCCGGAGGCGCTGCTGCTCTCTTCTTCCTCTTCCTCGGCTTCTTCCGCTTCGTCCTCGTCCTCGTCCTCGTCGTCGGTCGAGGTCGGAGCGACCGCGGTCGGCGAGGTGTTCTCTTCTTCGTCCGGATCGACCATGCCGTCGACGATCTCGTCGATCTTGATCTCGTCCTTCTCGATCTTGTTGGCGGCCTCGATGATCTCGGCGATGGTCACCGGGCAGGCCGAGATGGCCTGGATCATGTCCTTCAGGCCATCTTCGATGCGCTTGGCGATCTCGATCTCGCCTTCGCGGGTCAGCAGTTCGACCGAGCCCATCTCGCGCATGTACATGCGCACCGGGTCGGTGGTGCGGCCGAAGTCGGAGTCGACGGTCGACAGCGCCGCTTCGGCGGCCGCTTCGGCTTCGTCGTCGCTGGTGACGTTCGGGACGTTATCGGACAGCAGCAGGGTTTCCGCGTCAGGGGCATGCTCGTAGACGGCGATGCCCATGTCGTTGAAGGTGCCGATGATGCCTTCGATCGCTTCCGGATCGACGATGTTGTCCGGCAGGTGGTCGTTGATCTCGGAGTACGTGAGGAAGCCGCGCTCCTTGCCCGACTTGATCAGGGCCTTGAGCTTGTTGCGGCGGATCTCGAGCTCTTCTTCGCTCGCTTCGGTATCCGAGGAGAACGCGTCCTTCAGCAGCGCTTTTTCCTTGGCCTTGCGGTCCTTGGCCTTGGCCTTGTCCGCGGCTTTCAGTTCGGCGCGCTCGACCGCGTTCAGTGCGGCGATCTCGTCGTTCTCGGGCGTGAATTCCTTGGGCTTGCGGCCACGGCGTCCCGGGACCTTGACGGTTGGCAGGACGTAACCGGACGTGTCGATGGCGGCCAGTGCGGCCGCATCGGTCGTCGCGTTAACCGGTGCCGGGCTCGCCGTACGAACCTCGGCCTGGTCTTGGCCTTTGTCCACCTTGGCGGACGCTCTCGTGGTTTTTGCAGCCACTTTGGTTTCGGGTTTCTTGGTTGGCACAGGCGCTTTCGAAGTCACAACGACTAACTTTACGATGGTTAAAGATAAAGTTTTTTGTTACCTTACATCACCCTGCAGGCAACGAACCGTTGCCTCGCTAACTGAAACTCCACGCCCCGATTGAAACGAAAAATGGTTTCAACAGTTGCAATAGTTAGCGTTTTATTATAGCACGCACCCCTATTTTTCCAAGTTGCACAAATGTTCACACTTGTGGCCGTCCCACGGCCTTACCGGGTGGTCATTGCTGCCGCATCTTCGCTTTCCAGGATGCCCAGCGCAGCTTTGATTTCGTGATAGCGAGCACTTACCTGATCTGGGGGCAGGCCCGAAGAAAACAACTGGTTAAGCTCTTGATTCAACACGTCCTTCTTGATTTGGCGCACAGCACTGAGCAGCCAGATGCGATCTGCCTCAACGTCCGACTCCGGCTCCGCGGCGATTTCCGAGATCAAACTGTCGTATTCTGCCGTCACTTCTTTTAACCCTTGTGACAAGGCGGCGAAAGTGCCATGGTCGCCGAGTCCTTGGGCCAGGTGCACCAAGTGGCGCAGCGCGTCGGCGGATTCCTGGCCGAAATAGTCGAACGAAGCCAGCGCCTCGTCGTTCAGCAGCTGCGCCAGGTGCGGATGCGACACCAGGATGCGCAGCATCTGCAGCTCGAGCCCGACCGGTTTCGGACGGCCCTGGCGCGGCGGCGCACGGCGCACGACCGATACGGGCTTAGACAATTCGAACAGCGATTCGATCTCGGCCGATGACGATTCGGTCAGGTTCGCCAGCCCGCGCACGATCTGCAGGCGCAGCGCGGTCGGCGCCATCGCCTGCAGCATCGGTTTGGCCTCGTGCTGGGCATGGGCCCTGCCCTCGGGCGTGTCGAGATCGTGCTCGGCCGTCACTTCGCGCAGCAGGAATTGCGACAGCGGCATGGCCTCGAGGATTTCCTGTTCAAACGCCTCGGCGCCGCGCTCGCGCACGAAGCTGTCCGGGTCGTGCTCCTGCGGCAGGAACAGGAACTTGATGATCTTGTCGTCCGTCACCTGCGGCAGGCAGGCTTCCAGCGCGCGGCGCGCGGCGCGGCGGCCGGCCTTGTCGCCGTCGAAGCTGAAGATCACGGTGTCGGTCTGGCGCAGCAGCTTTTGCACGTGGGTGCTGGTGCAGGCGGTGCCGAGCGTCGCCACGGCCTGCGGGAAGCCCAATTGGGCCAGGGCGACCACGTCCATGTAGCCTTCCGTCACCAGCACGTAGCCGGCGTCGCGGATCGCCTGCCTCGCTTCGAACAGGCCGTACAGCTCCAGACCTTTCTGGAACAGCGGCGTTTCGGGCGAGTTCAGGTATTTCGGTTCGCCGCCGTCGAGCACGCGGCCGCCGAAGCCGATCACCTGCCCTTTGGTATTGCGGATCGGGAACATGATCCGCTCGCGGAAGCGGTCGTAGCGTTTCTTGTTGTTGCCGTCCTCATCGACCTTGTCGATCACCAGGCCGGATTCGACCAATGCCAGGGCGTCGTAGTCGGAGAAGACCGAGCGCAGGTTGTCCCAGCCGCCGGGGGCGTAGCCCATGCCGAAACGGGCCGCCACCTCGCCGGTAAGGCCGCGGTTCTTCAGGTAGGCGATGGCGTTGGGCGCTTCGCGCAGCTGAGCGCGGTAGTAGGCGCAGGCCTGGGTGAGCGCTTCGGTCATCGCCAGCGACTGGGCCTGCTGGGCGGCGCGCTGCTGCGGCGGGATCTTGTCGTCCTGGTCCGGGACCACCATGCCCACGTTCTGGGCCAGGTCCTTGACGGCATCGACGAAGCCCATGCCGGAGTATTCGATCAGGAAGCCGATCGCGGTGCCGTGGGCGCCGCAGCCGAAGCAGTGATAGAACTGCTTGGTCGGGCTGACGGTGAAGCTGGGGGACTTTTCGTTGTGAAACGGGCACAGGCCCATGTAGTTGGCCCCGCCCTTTTTCAACTGGACGTAGCGGCCGACGATGTCGACGATGTCGACACGGTTGAGCAAATCGGTAATGAAGGATTGCGGAATCACTAGAAGGTACTCAGTGTTTGTCTCAACTCAGACTATACCGCAGCGGTGACTGCAAATTGATTTATGACAAGGCATCCGTTTGGATGGGGTCGGCTGTGGGAAAGGCGCATCGCGGCCTCCCCCCTGCCGCGACGACGGCTCAGCCGCCGCTCAGCGCCTTCTTCACCAGGCCCGATACCACGGTCATGTCGGCACGGCCAGCCAGCTTCGGCTTGAGCACGCCCATCACCTTGCCCATGTCCTGCGGACCGGCGGCGCCGGTCGAGGCCACGGCAGCCGCCACTTCGGCGGCGATTTCCTCATCCGACAAGCCGGCCGGCATGTAGGTCGACAGGATCGCCAGCTCGGCTTTCTCGATATCGGCCAGGTCGGCGCGGCCGCCGGCTTCGAACTGGGTGATCGAATCCTTGCGCTGCTTGATCATCTTCTCGACGATGGCCAGGGTCTGGGTGTCGTCCAGCTCGATCTGTTCGTCGACTTCCTTGCGCTTGATCTCGGCAAGGATCAGGCGGATGGTGGCCAGGCGGGCGCTTTCCTTGGCGCGCATCGCGGCTTTCATGTCCTCGGTGAGTTGTGCTTTCAGGCTCATGGATTCTCCGTCCGGTAGAGGTAAATTAGGTGGATATAAACGACAAAACCCGCCGCGGCAAAAACCGGAGCGGGCTTGCGGACGCTCAGCGACTCGCCGGGACTGAAGTCACCGGGGCAAGCCGTCAATGCCGTCTGATTAGTACAGCTTCTTCGGCAGCTGCTGGCTGCGGATGCGCTTGTAGTGACGCTTGACTGCGGCGGCCAGCTTGCGCTTGCGCTCTGCAGTTGGCTTCTCGTAGAACTCGCGGGCGCGCAGTTCGGTCAGCAGACCAGTTTTTTCGATAGTGCGCTTGAAGCGACGCATAGCGACTTCGAACGGCTCGTTTTCTTTAAGGCGGATAGTGGTCATGTAAAAATGAAACCGTTGGATTTAGGAAGAACGAAAGTGTAGCATCATTTGCCGATCAGTGGAAGCTTTTAGCAAATGTCCCAGAATTGCCACACACCTCAAACGCTGCTGCCCGCGGCATGGCCCGAAGCCCATGCCCACTGGAAGTTGTAGCCGCCCAGCCAGCCGGTCACGTCGACCGTTTCGCCGATGAAGTACAGGCCCGGCACCTTGTTCGCCATCATGGTCTGCTGCGACAGCTCGCGCGTGTCCACGCCGCCCAGCGTCACCTCGGCCTTCTTGTAGCCCTCCGAACCGGTCGGGACGATGGCCCAGCGGTTGATGGCGTCGCCCAGCTTGCGCAGCTTGGCGTCGGCCATGTCGGCCAGGCGCGCGTCCGGCGCGAAACCGTTGGCCACCAGCAGGCCGTCGGCCAGGCGCGCCGGCAGCCATTGCGCCAGCACGTTGCCGAGCTGCTTCCTGACTGTGGTCTTCATCGCGATCAGCTCCTCGGCCACGTCCATCTCGGGCAGCAGGTCGAGCACGATCGGGGTGCCGGGCTGCCAGTAGCTCGAGATCTGCAGGATCGCCGGGCCCGACAGGCCTCGGTGGGTGAACAGCAGGTCTTCGCGGAAGTGGCCGCGCTGCGCCTTGCCCTTGCCGCTGCCGCCGGTGCTCACCTCCACTTCCAGCGCGATGCCGGCCAGCGGAACGAAGGCCTCCCAGCTGGGACCATCGAAGGTCAGCGGCACCAGGCCCGGGCGCGGTTCGACGATCTGCAGGTCGAACTGCTTCGCGATGCGGTAGCCCAGGTCGGTGGCGCCGATCTTCGGGATCGACAGGCCGCCGGTGGCGATCACCAGGCTGTCGCATGCGATGTCGCCGCCTTCCGCCGTGATGTGAAAGCCTGTGCCGGACTTTTCGATGCTGCCGACCTTGCAGGGCATGCGCCAGCTGACGTCGCCCGCATCGCACTCGGCGCGCAGCATCCCGATGATTCTCTCTGACGAGTCGTCGCAGAACAGCTGGCCCTTGTGCTTCTCGTGCCAGGCGATGCGGTGTTTCTTGACCAGGGCAAGAAAATCCTGCGCGGTGTAGCGCGACAGCGCGCTGCGGCAGAAATGCGGGTTCTGCGACAGGAAGTTGGCGGGACCCGCGCCGATGTTAGTGAAATTGCAGCGGCCGCCGCCGGAGATGCGGATCTTTTCGGCCAGCCGGGTGGCATGGTCGAGCAGCACCACGCGCCTGCCGCGCTGGGCAGCCACCGCCGCGCACATCATGCCGGCGGCGCCTGCGCCGATTACCGCTACATCATAGTGTTTTGCCATGTCCTGCCGTGTCCCGCCGGTTGCCCGTCAATCGCCAAACCGGCCATTGTATACGGTTCAGGGGTGCGGCGGAAAGCTAGCTCCCGTCCGCCGCCCGCACGTCCAGGTCGCGCCCGTTGAGCACCGTGCCGTCGCTGGCGATCGTGATGATGTGCATGCCCGTATCCGTCAGGCCCAGGCGCTTGAGCTGTTCCGGCGACACCCGCAGGAAGTACTCGCCCGGGAAAATCCCGCCGATGATGAAGTAGCCGTCGGCGGCGCTGGTCATGGTCGCCACCACCTTGCGCGACGCGTCGACCAGTTCCAGCTTCAGGTCGCCGACGGCGCGCCGCTTGCCGTCGGCATACAGGTAGGTGGTGCCGTCCACTTCCCCCGTCATGTTCACGGCGAACTCGACCTGGCTCACATTGCCGGGACGCGGCAGGATGCGCACGCCGGGCGTGCGCGGTTGCCATTGCGGATCGTCGAGCGTATTCGGATCGAGGCCGATGTCGGTATGCTGGTAGGCCAGCAAGCGCGGCAGGTAGGCAATGCCGCTGGCATCGGTGCGTACCGCGTAGTAGGCGCCATTGACGATGAAACCGGCGCCGGCGATGGCTTCGTCGGCGCCGTCCATGACGCCGTTCAGGTCCTTGTCGAGGAACACGCGGATCGAGGCCGCGCCCATGTTCGCCATCGGCTGGGCGTCGGTCACCATGCGACCGCTCCTCGGTTCCAGCCCCATGGCCATGAAGAACTGCATGCCGAGTCCATACTCGCCGCGGTTGGAATAATAGCCGTTGATGCCGAGCCCGTAGCTGCCCAGGCTCTTGTTCAGTGCGCCGGTGGCCCGCAGTTCGCGGTCCTTGAATGTGCGCGCGAGGCCGAGGTTCAGCAGGTAGCCGCTGTGCAGGTAGTAGTCGGCGGAGACCGCCGCCGCGCCCAGCGCAGTGTCGGGCGACAGCGTGTACTGCAACTGCCCGGTCAGGCCGATGCCGGCCACGCGCCGGCTCACCTGGAACTGGCCGTCGGCCAGCTCGTTGACGCCCAGCCTCTGCCAGCGCAGCCCATTGGTCAGTGCGAAGCCGTCACGGTAGGCCGAGATCCGCCCCTGCACCTCGATGTTGCGGGTGCCCGAGGACAAGCGGTCATGCCGCACCTGCAGCGCCAGCGGAAAGAATTGCGCTCCGCCGGCGCCCAGGACGCCATCGGCGCGTACTTCGTCGCGCGAACGTACCGGGTCCGCGCCCCGATGGAAGAAATCGCTGCTGAATCCATCCAGGCGCGCGTGACTGGCCGACACCGCGACCCGGCCCAGGCGCGTCTTCAGGCCCAGCTGCGCCAGCGTGCCGCCGTCGTCCGCCCTGGCCGCATCCGCTGTTGCGATGAAGCTGTTCCAGTAGCCGCGCAGGCCGAGGTTGGCATAGCTGCGCCCGACGCCGTCGAAGGTCGGCACGCGTTGCCAGCCGGCGGTGGCGTTGAGGTGCTCGCTCATGCCCCACTCGAACTGCGCCACGGCGCGCCGGCGCCCGAACCCGTCGCGGTGTGCGCCGAGGTCGTAGTACAAGGCGCCGCGCGGCACGGCCGACTGCTCCAGCAGGAAGCTCTGGCGCTCGACGCGCAGCTGGCCCAGCGGGCCGTGGAACACCAGCCTGAACTCGTTGGGACCGTAGGCCAGCGGCTGGTCCTCGAAGCTGTACTTGCCGTCCGGGCCCGACTGGCGGACCCCGACCAGGGCGTCGTTGTAGTACAGCTCGACGTCCCAGCCCGGCGGCAGCGCACCCTGCAAGCTGTGGCGGTCGAAACTGGTGGGCTGGTTGAGAGGACGGTTGCTGAGCACCATGCCATTGCCGGTCGGGCTGCTCGAGGAAATATTGTTCACGCCCGGCAGCGGCACGCTGCCGAACAGCGCGGTACGCGCATGGAGCGGGCCGAGCAGGCCGGCGTCCGGGTCGTTGCGCCCCAGCGTGAGGCGCAGGCCGGACGAAGGATCGTAGCGATTGCTGCTGGCATACAGGGTCGCCTCCATGCCCAGCAGGTCGGTGGTCAGGTAGGCGGTGTAGCTTGCGTCCGCCTGGCGCCGCCCGCCGCCGTTGCCGGCAGTGAGCCCGATCGTCTGGTCGATGAAAGGCACGCCGGCCAGCCGGTAAGGCGCGGACAGGCGCGGGTAGCCCGGATCGACATAGCCTCCGGGAGCGCCCGGCCGGCTGCCATGCTTGCGCCGCTCCAGCCTTGCCTGGAGCGGCAACTGCTCGCGCGGGCGCACCTTGAGGGCGAGGCTGGACATGTCGAGGTCGAGGTCTACCGGCAGCCAGCGGGCCAGTACCTTGCTCGCCACATAGATCTCGTCGGACTGCAGCTTGAACTGCGAACGCTCGAGCTTCTCGTGCCGGCCCGCGATGTCGGCGACGCCGCCGGGCACGTCAAGGCTGAATCCGCGGCTTTCCGAAATGATATAGCCGCTGGCGCGGCCCTCTCCGGGCGTCACGCGGATGGCGAGCGTCAGCAGGCGCGCCATCTCGCCGAGCGGCAGGAAGACATCGCGCCCGATTTCATACCCGGTGACGGCGTCGGACAGGAGCTGGTTGCCGAGTCGGACTTCGAGCAGGACGAGGTTGTCCTCGGATTGCTGCGACGGCGATGCCGCCGCCGCCGGCTGCAAGGCCGGCAGCAACATCAATCCTGCGACAAGAAAGCCCGTTCGGAAACCCTGCATGGTGCTCGAATGCGCATATTGCCGGCCAACCGGCGGTTGACCCGGCAATATGATTACTGTTCAATAAACATCTTCTGGGGACGCCCTGGGGCCATCACGGCAGGGCCAGGCTGGACTCCGCCAGCAGCTTGCCGCCCGCTTCCGGGCGGTCGCGGTAGCTGACCTCGATCGCGCCGCCAGAGAGCGCCACGCCGGCCGGCACCTGCAGCGGCAGCGTGACCCGGCGCACGCGATTCGGCGTAAGCACGGCAATACCGCCGATCTGCGCCAGATGCTGGGGCTTGCCGCCGCGCGGCGTGAAAGTCACGTTCAGGTCGCCGTACACCGAGCTGCTTCCTTCGCGCTGCAAGCGCAGCGCCAGCTTCGGGGAGCTGCTTGCATCCTTCTGGATGGCGAGCCCGTCCAGGCTGACGTTCGCGCTGAGGTTCCCGTGGCGGACGATCACCGGCATCGCGGCGCCAACCAGGGTCTGGATCACCACGCCGACCTGGCCGTTCTCGACGCTACGGTTCTCGATGCTGGCGCTGCCTTCGACATCCGGCAGCTTGTCGAACAGCAGGTGCGAACGGTATTCGCCTTCGGCCAATTCGGCGGGCTTGCGCAACATGATGCGCACCGTCTGCGCGGTGCCTGGCTGCAGCGTCACCTGGCGCGGCGAATAATGCAGCATGCCGTCGGCGAAGCGCTCGCCTTCCATGGCGGTCGCGGCCGGCTCGATCTGGCCGGATTCAAGCATGCGTCGGTTCACCAGCGAGATCCGGTAGCGTGCCGGTTTGCTGCCGTTGTTGATCAGCTGCACCTGGGCCGCACGCGTGTTCTTGTCGAAGACGATGCGCGTCGGATGAAGCATGAGGTCGGCAAACGCAGGCGAACACGGCACCAGCAGCAGACATGCGAGCACAAGGGAGAGTGCCCGGCGCAGGCGGCCGAAGGAAGCGGAGGCGAACTTGGGGTAAAACATGGTGGATTCCTGTGCCTAATTCTGAATGAGCGTGACGTTCACGTTGAACGTGCCGGTGTACCTGCCTGCCGGCTGCCTGGGCGCCACGACCAGGATCGCGCCGATCGACAGGTTCGTGCCGTTGCTGGTTGGCACTGAAGCCAGGCTCGGCGGGTTGCTGTTGATAGCATTGAGCACCATGCTGCTGGCGCCACTACTCAAGCGGGCGCCGCCATTGGGAGGCAGGGTAATGATGACGCCTCTATCTCTGCCGCTATTATCCCGGCGCACGTTGACGCTGGCAGCATGGGCTGGCGAGGAGTTGAGGAGGATGACGCCGCCCGAACTTGTACGATCGCCGTTCGGCAAGAGGGTGATCGTGCCGGCGCCGGTGACGATGAAACTTCCGAAGTCCAGGTTGCTCCCTGGGGTGAGCATGACTTGCTGGGCATGGGCTTGATGCTGGCCGAGCAGGGCCAGCGCCGCCAGCACGATCGTGCCGGCGGCCCGGAATGCATGGCAACGGCGTGCCGACATGATTCAGGCGAAGACTGCGCCGCTACCGCTGCGCTCAGACGCCGTAATCGACGGTGGCGGTGATCTGGCCCGAGTAGACCCCGCCTACCTGGGTTGCGCCAACGGTCAGGACGCCGCCCACGTAGATCTTCGCGCCGGTGGCGCCCAGGGTGCCGCCGCTGGCCGTTGCCGAGGTTTCATTCGTCGGCGTCAGGGTGCTGATCGGCGTGAACGACATCGTCTCGGTGCCGCCGCTCCGGGTCAAGGGAGTCGTCACCGTGACACTGACCGTGAAGTTCTTGCCTTCATCACCGGTCACGTCGAACTCGGCGACGGTGGCCGCGTCGCTGCCCCCTGCCACTACGCCACCGAGTGTGCGCGTGCCGTTCGTGGCGAGGGTGACCGTACCACCGGTACCTCGCCCGAAGCTGCCGAACGACAGGTCGGTCACTTTGCTGATCGCGATCGGGACGATCACGGTGGCGGAGGTATTCGCGGTGGTGTCGGCGGCAACGGCGCTGCCGGTGGCGGCGGCGACTGCCAGCGCCAGGGCAGCCAGCGACAGGTGGGTCTTGGTAAAGCGGGCGTACTTGCTCATTCTGGTCTTCCTTCAGATAGTGATGGAGCTTGATTGCTAGCTAGGGCTGCTTGTTTTACGAACCGGACTACAAAGTGTCACAGAGGAAACTATAAACGTTGCCGTTCGGTATCGTTTTGCTATGTTGCAAGAAAATAGTAGTGACTCATCGAGAAAAATCATGGATTCAGCCAATCAAAAACCCAAGCATTGTTGTCAATTTAATCAGTAAATACAAAACTTCATGCGCCTGGAATAATTCTCTGTCCTCAGGCAGGACCTTGTTGCAATCCAACGTTTGCAAGCCTGAAAAAAAAAAGGCCATCCCAAAGGGATGACCTTTTGCTGTGAAGCAGAAAACGCGGGGCTGCCGTGTCAGCGGCGCAAGCCGCGCGCGACCTCGACGCAATGTGCGGCCTGAGCCGCGATCGGCGGCGGAATCGGGACCTCGCCGCGCAGGGCGGCCGCGATCCAGGCCGCGGTGGTGGCCGCGTCGCGTGCCTCGGGGACCTCGGCCAGCTGGTCGGCGGGCGCGTCGCGCTCGACCAGCAGGCTCTGCTTCCCATCGTGGAACCAGTCGATCCGCGGTGCGCGGTGCGGGTTGGCGACGGTCTCCCCTTCGGTGCCGCGCATCAGGAAGGCGTCGCCGCGTTCGGGCGTGGCGGCCGTCGTGAAGTACGCGCCCAGCGTCTCCAGGTACTCCGGATGGGTGTAGGACACGAGACGCAGCGCCGGCCCCTCGAAAGGCTGCAGGACTTTCACCAGCGTATGGGTCGAGTTGCGCACGCCGAGGATGCGGCGCAGCGACAGCATGTGGGCCAGGCTCGGCGCCAGGTTCTCGATCGGGATGAAGGCGGGACGGCGGCTGGCGAAGGCGTCGAGGATGTCGGCGCTCGTGCCCGCTTCTGCCAGGCCGAGTTCAAGCAGGATCTCGCTCGTGGTGATGCGGCCCGGATCCTTGCGTACGCCGTGCACCAGGACCGGCACGCCCTCGCGCGCCAGCAGCAGGGCCAGCAGCGGGGTCAGGTTGGCCAGCTTGCGCGCGCCGTTGTAGCTCGGGATCAGGACCGGGGCATAGTCTCCCGGCGGGCTCGGCAAGGGCGCGAAGGCGCTTTCGGCCGCATCCATGAAGCCGGCCAGTTCTTCCACCGACTCGCCCTTGATGCGCATCGCCAGCAGGATCGCACCCAGTTCGAGGTCGGAGACCCGCCCTTCCAGCATGGCCGCGTACAGCGCGCGGGCGTCCTCGCGCGACATGCTGCGCGCACCTTTCACGCCACGGCCGATTTCCTTGATAAAGGGGGCTGCAGCAAAGCTTTCGATGTTCTTGTCCATGGCGCAAGCATACAACGCCTGTGCGCAGCCCGTGCGCGCCGGCCCGAGTTTTTGGGCAGCGGTGTGCAAGTGCAGCATTTTCGGTCTACACTGGATATTCCCTTTAGAAATCATCGCACCATGATCAACACGCCTGCCATTGAAAATACCAACGTCAGTTCGTTCGGGCAGATGCCGACGCCGACCGAACTCCACGCCACACTGCCGCTGTCCGACAAGGCCTTTGCCACCGTGATGGCAGGCCGCGAAACCCTGCGCAGCATCCTCGACCGCAAGGACAAGCGCCTGTTCGTGGTCGTCGGGCCCTGCTCGATCCACGATCCGGAAGCCGGCCTGGATTATGCGCGCCGCCTCAAGGCGCTGCAGGCCGAAGTGGCCGACACGATGGTGCTGGTGATGCGCGTGTATTTCGAAAAGCCGCGCACCACCACCGGCTGGAAGGGCTATATCAACGACCCGTTCATGGACGACTCCTTCCGCGTCGACGTGGGCATGGAACGCGCGCGCCGCTTCCTGCTCGACGTGTGCGAACTGGGCCTGCCCACCGCCACCGAAGCGCTGGACCCGATCTCGCCGCAGTACCTGGGCGATTTGATCGCCTGGACCGCCATCGGCGCGCGGACCACCGAATCGCAGACCCACCGCGAGATGTCCTCCGGTCTGTCGACCCCGGTCGGCTTCAAGAACGGCACCGACGGCGATGTCTCGATCGCGATCAATGCCGTGCTGTCCTCGGCCAACCCGCACGCCTTCCTGGGCATCAACGGCCAGGGCACGGTGTCGATCGTGCGCACCAGCGGCAACGCCTACGGCCACGTGGTGCTGCGCGGCGGCGGCGGTCGTCCGAACTACGATTCGGTGTCGGTGGCGATCGCCGAGCAGGCCCTGCAGAAGGCCAAGCTGCCGGCCAACCTGGTGGTGGATTGCTCGCATGCCAACAGCTACAAGAAGCCGGAACTGCAGCCGCTGGTGATGTCGGACGTGATCCAGCAGATCAGGCACGGCAACCGCTCGCTGGTGGGTGTGATGATCGAATCGAACATCGTCAGCGGCAGCCAGGCGATTCCGGAAGACCTGTCGCAGCTGAAGTATGGCTGCTCGGTGACCGACGGCTGCATCGGCTGGGAAGAGACCGAGGCGATGCTGCGTAGTGCGCACAAGGAACTCCTGCAGCGTCCGTAACCGGTGCTGATGCGTGGGCGGCACTCGCGCCCACGCTGCTGTAAAATCTCGCTTTTCCTCCCTGCTGTTTCCCCCCATGATTGTTCTCGGCGTCGAATCCTCCTGCGATGAAACCGGCCTGGCTCTGTACGACACCGAGCGCGGCCTGCTGTCCCATGCCCTGCACTCGCAGGTCGCCATGCACGAAGAGTATGGCGGCGTGGTGCCGGAACTCGCTTCGCGCGACCACATCCGCCGCGCCCTGCCGCTGCTGGAAGAGGTCCTGAAACGCGCGGACATGCCCGCATCGAACATCGATGCCATCGCCTACACCCAGGGCCCGGGCCTGGCCGGCGCGCTGCTGGTCGGTTCCTCGGTGGCCTGCTCGCTGGCCCTCGCCCTCGACAAGCCGGTGCTGGGCGTGCACCACCTGGAAGGCCACCTGCTCTCGCCCCTGCTGGCCAGCGAGCGCCCGGAATTCCCCTTCATCGCCCTGCTCGTCTCGGGCGGCCACACCCAGCTGATGCGCGTGGACGGCGTCGGCCGCTACACCCTGCTGGGCGAGACCCTGGACGACGCCGCCGGCGAAGCCTTCGACAAGTCGGCCAAGCTGCTGGGCCTGGGCTATCCGGGCGGCCCGGCGATCTCGCGCCTGGCCGAGTTCGGCGATCCGCTTGCCTACACGCTGCCGCGCCCGATGCTGCATTCGAAGGATTTCAATTTCAGCTTCTCGGGCCTGAAGACCGCCGTGCTCACGGTGGTGAAAAACCATGAAGAGAAAGTGGTGGCGAATATCTGCGAGCAGGACAAGGCCAACATCGCGCGCGGCTTCGTCGACGCCATCGTCGAGGTCTTGACCGCCAAGTGCGTGAATGCGTTGAAACACACGGGCCTGAAGCGCCTGGTGATCGCCGGCGGCGTCGGCGCCAACCGCCAGCTGCGCGAATCGCTCGATGCCGCGGCCGCCAAGCGCAAGTTCAAGGTCTATTATCCTGAGCTGGAATTCTGCACCGATAACGGCGCCATGATCGCCTTCGCCGGCGCCATGCGCCTCGAACGCAAGCCGGATCTGGCCCAGCGCGACTATGCTTTCAACGTGCGTCCGCGCTGGCCGCTCGATGAATTGGAAGCCGCCTGACAAGGCCTTTTACACTTGCTTTCAACATTGAACTTGCATGCCTGACATCGATCCTACGGTGTGACCGCCCCTTGCCAAACGATGGCAATATCCGACGGTTAAGTTTTACGGAGGTACTGCGATGCGCGTTGTAAGTTGGAACATTCGTTGGGGTTGTGGCAAGGACGGTCGGATCCGCATTCATGCGATCATCGACGTCTTGCGACGGCTGAATCCGGATGTCGTGTGTCTGCAAGAAGTAGCGGCCAATCACTCGGAACTGGAAGGCAGCGCCACCGCCAACCAGTTCAAGCAGCTGGGCGGCGCCTTCGGCGGCTACCATTCCATGGAGCACGCCCCAAGCGAACTCTACAAGAACAACTCGCCCCGCCTGTTCGGTAACCTGATCCTCTCGCGCTACCGCATCTCTCAGGTGCACCGCCACCTGCTGCCCTGGCCGGCCGACCCGGAAAACCCGGCCGGCATGCCGCGCGGCCTGATGGAAACCGTGATCGATGCGCCCAGCGGCAAGCTGCGCCTGATGACCACCCACCTCGAGTATTATTCGGCGCTGCAGCGCAGGGCGCAGGTGCAGCGCATCCGCGAACTGCATGCCGAGGCCAGCGCCCGCGCCCGCATCTTCCAGCCGGCCCCGAGCCTGGACGCGCCCTTCCAGCTGGGCTTCCGTCCTGCCTCGGCGATCCTGTGCGGCGACTTCAATTTCACCCCGGATTCGAGCGACTACCAGGCCATGCTGGCGCCGATCGACGACGCTCCGGCCTTTGTCGACGCCTGGCGCGTCGCCCACGGCGGCGTGGCGCGCGCCCCGACCACCGGCCTGCACGGCTACCCGTGGCCGGACAAGCCGGACTGCTACGACTACTTCTTCGTCACCGACGACCTGGCGCCGCGCGTGGCGACGGTCGAGGTGCAGTCCGAGACCGCGGCGTCCGACCACCAGCCGGTCGTGCTCGACCTGAAGTAATTCTTACTGCTGGGCAGCAGCGTCACTCTGCGCCGCGATCTCGCGCAGCGCCTGCTCAAACACTTCCGGCGGCTGGCCGCCCGAGATCAGGTGGCGCTGGTTGACGATGATGGCCGGCACCGAGTGGATGCCGGCGCGCTGGAAGAACTGCTCGCGCTCGCGCACCTCGTCGGCATACTCGTCGGATTCCAGGATGCGCTTGGCCCGCTCGCGGTCCAGGCCGACACGCTCGACGACGTCCAGCAGCACGTCGTGGCAGCTCGGGTCCTGGCAATGGGTGAAATAGGCCTCGAACAAGCCCATCTTGAGGTCGCGCTGGCGGCCCTCTTCCTCGGCCCAGGACAGCAGGCGGTGCGCATCGAAGGTGTTGTAGATGCGGCCGCGCCGCTCCATGTCGAAGCTGAAGCCGACGTCGGCGCCGCGCTGGCGGATCATCTCGCGGCTGTTGGCCTGCTGCTCGGCGGTGGCGCCGTATTTCTCGGTGATGTGCTCGACGATGTCCTGGCCGTCCGGACCCATGTTCGGGTTCAGCTCGAAGGGCTGGAAATGCATGTCGGCCTCGACCTCTCCCTTGACGCGGGCGAGCGCCAGCTCGAGCGAGCTCAGGCCGATCGCGCACCAGGGGCAGGAGACGTCCGAGACGAAATCGATGCGGAGTTGTTTGCTCATGAGGGTGCCACCTTTCAGGTTCGTTGCGGCACCGCAGGTGCCTGATGGCGATATGGTAACGCGATGCGGCTTTTTCGGTGCGCCATGAAAAATGGGGGAGCAGTGCTCCCCCACGTTGCCGGCAAACGCCCGCCTTATTTCTTGGCCACGCCCTTGGCCTTGCTGCCGATCTTCGATTCCTTGCCCGCCATCAGGTTTCCGATATTGCTGCTGTGGCGCCACAAGAGCAGCGCGCTCATCGCCGCCACCGCGAACAGGATCTCGTCCGCCCCGAACAGCAGGCCGTAGTAGAAGGGCGCGAAGATCGACGCGATCAGCGCCGCCAGCGAGGAATAGCGGAAGGCATAGGCCACGATCAGCCAGGTCGCCAGCGTCGCCAGTCCCAGCCACACATTAATCCCGAGCAGCACGCCGAGCGCGGTCGCCACGCCCTTGCCGCCCACGAACTTGAAGAACACCGGCCACAGGTGGCCCAGGAACACGGCGATCGCGACCAGGGCGATGCCGCCGTCGTCGAGGCCGTACTGCGGGCCGAACTTGACCGCCAGCCAGACCGCCAGCCAGCCCTTGGCGGCGTCGCCGACCAGGGTCGCGATCGCGGCCTTCTTGCTGCCGCTGCGTAGCACGTTGGTGGCGCCCGGGTTCTTGGAACCGTAGGTGCGCGGGTCGGACAGGCCGAAGGCGCGGCTCATCACGACTGCGAAGGAAATCGAGCCGATCAGGTAGGCGGCAATGGTGGCGATCAGGGTGTTCATGTCACTTTCTTACTTATTTGTCGGTACAGGGTTCAGGCGCTCGGACTATACACAGTGAGCATGCCCTTTGGCAATCATTCCGCCAGCGCGCACTGCACCGGCTTCGCGCCCAGCGTCGCGGTCAGCACGCCGGGGGCGATGCCGACCAGGTAACCGCGGCGGCCGCCGTTGATGTAGATCTTGTCCAGCGCCAGGATCGATTCCTCGACGTACACCGGCATCGCCTTGCGCACGCCGAAGGGCGAGGTGCCGCCGACCAGGAAGCCGGAATGGCGCTGCGCCACCTCCGGCTTGCAAGGCTCGACCGACTTGCAGGGAATCGCACGCGCCAAATTCTTCGTCGACACCTTGCGGTCGCCGTGCATCAGCACGATCAGCGGCCGCGCCGCTTCGTCCTGCATCACCAGGGTTTTGACGACATTGTGCTCAGGCACACCCAGTTCGCGCGAAGACACGGCCGTGCCGCCGTGCTCCTCGTATTCGTAGGGATGTTCGGTAAAAACCACGCCGTGCTTGCGCAGGAACTGCGTCGCGGGTGTCTCAGATACGTGCTCTTTCTTGGCCATGCGTGGTACGCTTAAGACGAACATAAGGGGTTTCTATTATGCAGCAAGAAATTCGCTTTGCCACCTTCAACACCTTCAACCTGGCCCCGCCGGGCATGCGCTGCTACGACAATCTCGCTCCCTGCACGCCGGAGGAATACGAGGCCAAGCTGGACTGGACCGCGCACCAGATCGACCTGCTCAATGCCGACGTGATCGGCTTCCAGGAAATTTTCTCGCAGGCTACGCTACGCGAGGTGTTGGCGCGCACCCGGCGCTTTCGCGAAGCGGTCCACCTGGGTTTCGATCCCGATCCGGAGGCGCCGCGCCTGACCCCGAGCGTGGCCCTGGTCTCGCGCCTGCCGGTCCTGAGCCATCCGCGCGCAATCAGCATGTTCCCGGACAACGTGTCGATGCCGCCGGGCAGCCGCGACCCGGACCGTTTCACGCGCGCGCCGCTGCATGCCGAGGTCGAACTGGCGCCCGGCATCGTCATCGACGTGATCGTCGTGCACCTGAAGTCGCGCCGCCCCGACTACCGCAGCAGCGACACCGGCGAAGACCCGAATCTGTACGCCCTCGCCTGCCTGCGCTCGCTGATCCGGCGCGGCACCGAGGCCACTGCCCTGCGCGTGCTGCTCACTGACATGGCGCGGGACAAGGGGCGCCCGCGCATCGTGCTGGGCGACTTCAACGACGTCGCCGATTCGGTGACCACCGAGATCGTGCTCGGCGAAGGCGCGCCACTGGCGGAGCGCATGTTCGACGCCGCGCGCCTGCACATGCACCAGGACAATCTGCGCAGCGTCGGCTTCTCGATCGTGCACGAAAGCCGGCACTCGACCATCGATCATATCCTGGTGTCGCAGGAATTCAATCCGGTGCTGCCGAATGCGATCGGCGAGGTGGTCGACGTGGTGTACCTGAACGACCACCTGGACCTGGGGCTGCCGGAAGCCTCGGACCATGGGCAGGTGCTGGCGCGCATCCGCCTGTATCCGCAGGCCGGGCAGGCCGGCGGCGGGGAACACTGAGCGGCCTGGCCGCGGCCGTGACATTTCGCGCATGTCTAGCGCCGCGGAGTCGCTAGACTCTTTTCCAGGAACCACTCTTGGAGGAGAAAGCAGGTGTTGTCGAAAGCCCAGGCCGAACGCATTGCCGATGAACTGCTCGAACAGGCCCGCGCCAGCAGGTTCGGCTTCCCGGACCCGTCCGGCATGCCGGTGGCGCCGCTCTACCAGTGCCGCAGCATGCGGCGCCTGCCGCAGGGACTGCAAACGGAAATCGTGCGCAAGGCAACGCTGGCGGTCGGATCGTCTCCGTGGTTCGTCGTCGCGGTGGTGGCCTGGATCGTGGCGCTCGCGCTGGTGTACGTCTTCGAGCCGACCGTGCTCGGGTTCAGGACGGTGCCCTCCGCCTTCATGATCCTGGCGCCGCTGGCGCCGCTGCTGTTGCGGGCCTTGCTGGTGCGCCGGGCCGTGCGCGAGATCGCGGACCGAATGGCGCCGTGGCCGGTGCCGGTACGGATGTAATCAGCGCACCGCCGGATTGAAATCCGGCCGGGCGCTCGCCCCCGCCGCATAAAAACCCTGGTATTCGTCGCAGCCGTGCTGGCGCAGGAAGCGCAATTGCTCCTCGGTCTCGACGCCTTCGGCCACCACGCGCAGGCGCAGGCTGCGCGCCACCGCGATGATCGCCGGGATCAGGGCGGCGTCGAGCGGATTGTGCTCGATGTCGCTCACGAAGCTGCGGTCGATCTTCAGCTTCGACAGCGGGAAGCGGCGCAGCGACGACAGGCTGGACAGCCCGGTGCCGAAGCGGTCGATGGTCAGCTGCACCCCGCGTTCGCGCAGGGACTTCACGGTGTCGTCGAGCACATGGTCGCCGCGCATGATGGCGCCCTCGGTGATCTCCAGGTCGAGCCAGGCCGGCGCCAGGCCGGACTGCGCCAGCGCGGCGTCCACCGTCTCGAGCAGGCGGCCGTGCAGGAACTGGATGTCGGACAGGTTCACCGCCACCGTCACCGCGTGGCCGGCGTCGCGCCAGGTGCGCGCCTGGGTGCACGCCTCGCGCAGCACCCATTCGCCGATCGGCACGATCAGACCGCATTCCTCGGCCACCGGCAGGAACTCGTGCGGCAGCAGCAGCCCGCGCTCGGGATGGCGCCAGCGGATCAGCGCTTCCATGCCGATCACCTTGCCGGAGCCGACGTCGAGCTCGGGCTGGTACTCGAGCACGAATTCGCCGCGTTCGAGCGCCTGGCGCAGGCGCTTTTCCAGTTCGCCGCGCTCGAACACGCGCGCATTCATCTCGGGGCTGAAGAAGCGGAAGCTGCTGCGGCCGTTCTGCTTGGCGTGGTACATCGCCACGTCGGCATGGTGCATCAGGGTGTCGACGTCGCCGCCGTCGGTGGGACAGATGGCGATGCCGATCGAGGCCGACAGCGTCAGCTGCTGCCCCGCCACCTCGAAGGGGCGCGAGACCGCCCCCATCACGGCATTGGCGACGTGCGCGGCCTGGTCGACCCCGCCGATGTCGGCCAGCAGCACGACGAATTCGTCGCCGCCGAGCCGGCTGATGGTGTCGACCCGGCGCACGCAGCCGCGCAGCACCGCGTCGCCGGTCTGGTGGCCGTTGTTGTCGTTGATGGCCTTGAAGCGGTCGAGGTCGAGGAACAGGACGGCGAAGCTGTCGCGCTGGCGGCGCCAGGTGGCCAGCGCCTGGTGCATGCGATCGAGGAACAGGGCGCGGTTCGGCAGGCCGGTGAGGGTATCGTGCTCGGCCTGGTGGCGCACCTGCGCCTCGGCGCGCTTGCGTTCGCTGATGTCGGAGAGCGTCGCCATGTAGCTGCTGGCGGCGCCATGCGGGTCGCGGATGGTGGTGAGCGCTACCCAGGCGGTGTAGTGCTCGCCGTTCTTGCGCACGGCGGGCAGCTCGCCCTGCCAGCGGTCGTTGCCGTCGAGCTGGGACCAGATGGTGTCGTAGAAGCCGCCCCCGCCGCCGCCGTCCTCCTTGTCCTTGTCCTCGCCCCAGGGCAGGCTGGCGAGCGTGGAGCCGATGATGTCGGCGGCGTCGAAGCCGGTGATGGCGCTGAAGGCCTGGTTGACCGCCTGCACCCGGTATTCGGCATCCATGACGATGATGGCTTCGTGCGCATTCTCGAACACCCGCGCCGCCTGGCTCAGGTTGTCTTCGACCTGCTTGCGCGCGGTGATGTCCACTTCCATGCAGAACACCTGCTGCGTGTGGCCGTCGCGCTTGACCGGGAAGTGGTTTGAATGCAGCCACAGGCGCCGGCCGGCGGCGGTCTCGACCCGCCAGTCGCGCGGCGCCGGCGCCTCGCCGTCGCGCCAGATGGCGGCGATGGTGTTGTCGAATTCGCGCTGCTGGTCGAGGTGGGACACCAGCTCGCGGAAGGGCTTGCCCAGCGCATGGCTGGCCGGGATGCCGAACAGCTGGGCGCAGGCATGGTTCCAGAAACGCACGATGCCGGCGCCATCGCGCGAGTGCACGGCCACCGCCGGCGCCAGTTCGATCGCCGTCACGAAACGGTAGAGCCAGTCGAGCGCCTGGCGGCCGGGGCCGTCGAGCTCGACGGCTTCAGGCAGCGCGCCGGCCGGCGCCGGATGCGGCGCAGCAGGCGCCTGGAGATGGTCCTGGACGTGGCGGACAGGATCGGCAGGCAAGTCCAGCCCGCGCGGCCCACTGGGCCAGCCCGTCGGGTCTCGCGCTTGTTCGCTCACGGAAGAATCCTTTTCTAAGGGAAACAGTCATGAGTGCCATGACAATCCCGTCATTCTTCCCCGCCCTGCCAAGGTGGCGTTTGCGAACACGCAAAAGCAGGCTTCGCCTGCATTTCATCGCGCCCCGGCGGCATTCCAGACCCGCGTTTCAACCGCCCGTCGCATCCGGCTGGATGCGCTGGACGCGCCTGGCTATATTGGCATCATGCGCAAGGAGCTCCACCCTCTTCGCCAGGACGGAGCCCGAGCGCGAAGCATTCCATGCCGGCCCCGCGGACCTGCCTTCAGGCGGCGTCCTGCGGGGCCGCTTCGCCCTGCTCCGCCTGCGGCTGGCCGGCGCTGCCTTCCTCCGCCTCGCGCTTGGCGTCCTGCTTGCGCTTGGCCTTCTCTTCCGCCTTGCGCTTCTTTTCGAGCTCGCGCTGTCGCTTTTCGTACTGGAAATTCGTCCGTGCCATGTTCACCTCGTTAGCAGTGGATGTGAAGGGTGATGATCGGTGCTGCAGGCCCATTATGGCCCACCGCTTGCGCGGCAGCTTGAATTAACCCCGCGGGTGGTGCTGGGCATGCAGGTGCTTGAGGCGCTCGCGCGCAACATGCGTATAGATCTGTGTGGTCGAAATGTCGGCGTGGCCCAGCAGCAGCTGCACCACACGCAAGTCGGCGCCATGGTTCAACAAATGGGTGGCGAAGGCGTGGCGCAGGGTGTGCGGCGACAGCGGTCCCCCGATGCCGGCCTTTTGCGCATGCTTCTTGATCAGGATCCAGAACATCTGGCGCGTCATCGCCCCGCCGCGGCCGGTGACGAACAAGGCGTCGTCGACCTGCCCGTTCAGGATGATGCCGCGCGCATCCCGCAGGTAGCGCTCCAGCCAGCTGCGCGCCTCCTGGCCGAAAGGCACCAGGCGGGTCTTGCTGCCCTTGCCGGTGATGCGCAGCACGCCGTCATTCAAGCTGACTTCGACCAGTTTCAGGTCCACCAGTTCCGACACCCGCAGTCCGCTCGCATACATCAGCTCGAGCATGGTGCGTTCGCGCAGGCCCAGCGGCGTGGACACGTCCGGCGCCGCGAGCAGCGCCTCGACCTGGCTTTCGCTCAAGGTGTGGACGAAGCGGGTCGGCTGCTTGGCCGAGGCCATCTTCAGGCAGGGATCGATCGGGATCTGGTTGCGGCGCAGCGCCAGCCCGTAGAAGCGTTTCAATACCGACAAGCGCCGGTTCGCCGAACTGGGGCGCGTGTCGGCGTGGCGTTCGGCGAAATAGGCGGCGATGTCCTCGGGCTGCACGGCAAGCAGGCTGGCGCGCTGCGGCCGCTTGGCTTGCAGCCAGCCGGCAAACAGCTTGAGGTCGCGGCGGTAGGCGTCGAGCGAATTTTTGGCCAGCCCCTGTTCCAGCCAGAGGGTGTCGCAGAACTCGTCGATCAGTCCCAGATCGATTGCTGCTGCCATGGGGATGCGGTGGCGCCTTCGTGGCGCAGCAGCCAGCGCTTGACGGACAGGTGGAAGCCGTTCTCGTCGTCCTGGTTCGAAAAGCCGCCCAGGCCGCCGGATGCGGTGACGCGGTGGCACGGGTTTATCAACGGGAACGGGTTGGCGCCACAGGCCTGGCCGACCGCGCGCGGGGCCGAGCCGATCATCTTGGCCAGCTGGCCATAGGTCTTGACGCTGCCACGCGGGATTGCGGAGATTTCGGACCAGACGCGGCGCTGGAACTCGGTGCCGGCCTCGAACAGCGGCAGGTCGAAGCGGAAGTCGGGGTCTTGCAGGTAGTGCGCCACCTGGACGGCGGCGGCATCGGCCACCTGATTATCGGCGGCTTTTTCCTGAAACGAAGGCTGTAGATAGACCAGTTCGCGGACACGTCCGTCAGTGGTGCGGATCCCGATGGCGCCGAATGGCGCCGGGACGATGGCGTTGAACAAGGTGCTTGCCTGGTCGGTCTTCATTCCAGCATCTTAACCGCTGGGATGGCGCCCGGCCACCCCCAGCCAGACTTCCGGCGAAAAAAAAGCGCACCCTGAGGTGCGCTCCAATTCGGGTCACGTCCCCGGCCGTTTAGCAGTGCTAACGGCTTCTGTAAAACGTGTGTCTCCTCGATTGTTCTCCGGTATGGATTACCGTGATTTTCTCTATGCTCCCCAAAACCGTGTGTGTTCTGTTCGCGTACGCACCATGTGGGTGCGAAGAGGCCCCATCATAACGCAAGCTTTTCGTGCAAACGTATCTTTTTGGCCACATTACCAAAAATTATTTTTAGATATGAAGAAAACGCATGAGCGTTCGCAAGGCCTGTCATGCAGCTGTCATAAGACGCTCTGGTCCAGCCTTATCTGGCGACCTCGCGCTGGATCGCCTGCACCACCTCCTTGCCGATGCGCGCTTCCATCTGCGTGTACACCGGCTGCATGGCGCGCCGCCATTCGGCCTGCTGCTGCGGGCTGAGCGTATGGATGGTGGTGGTGCCGGCGCGCCGGATCGATTCCAGGGCCGCGTCGTTGGTACGCTGGGCAATGGTCTTCTCGTAGGCGGTGGCTTCCGTCATCGCCTTTTCCAGCGTCTTGCGGATCCCGCCCGGCAGGCCGTCCCAGAACTTCTTGTTGACGATGACGGCGTAGCCCAGGTAGCCGTGGTTCGACACCGTCAGGTGCTTCTGCGACTCGTGCATGCGCTGGGTGTACATGTTCGAAGGCGTGTTCTCGGTGCCTTCCACCACGCCGTCGCGCAGGGCCGGCGTGGTTTCCGAAAACGCCAGCGCCAGCGGCTGGGCGCCCAGCACGCGCATCTGGACATCCAGCACCTTGGAAGACTGGATGCGCATGCGCAGGCCGCGGAAATCGGACGGCGCCAGCAGCGGCTTGTTGGCCGACATCACCTTGAAACCATTGTCCCAGTAGGCCAGGCCGGTGATGCCCTTCGACTCGAGTTTACGCAGCAGGCCGCGCCCGATGCGCCCCTCGGTCACCGCATACAGCGCCTGCTTGGACGGGAAGATATACGGCAGGTCGAAGGCTTCGAATTCCTTCACGCCCAGCGGCGAGAACTTGGCCAGCGAGGGCGCCAGCATCTGCACCGCGCCCAGCTGCAGGGCTTCGAGCTCCTCGCGGTCCTTGTAGAGCTGGCTGTTCGGGTAGACTTGCACCTTCACCCGGCCGCCGGTCATCTGCTCGGCCAGGACCTTGAAGCGCTCGGCGGCGCGCCCTTTCGGCGTGTCCGGCGCGACCACGTGGCTGAACTTGATGATGATCGGCGCCTGCGCCCAGGCGGCATTGCCCGTGACGGCGAGCAGTGCGGCGGCGAGGAATCGGATCTGCAGGGCGGCGGTACGGTTCATCCTGGTCGGGAACGGGAATATGATGGGTGGGACCAGTCTGCGCGGCAGGCTTGCGGCGCGCCATCGTGGACTTCCACAATAGCCCGACAGTGTAACGAAGTACGGAGCATTAATGAAATTTCCCTTCACCCAGCAGCCGGACGCGCAGCGTGCGCGCTCCTGGCGCTGGCTGGTGCCGGTCCTGCTGGTGCTGCTGTTCCTGGCGGTGTTGATCTGGCTGCCCTGGCAGGCGCGCCAGATGGAGCAGACCGAACGCCAGGAACAGCTGATCGCCGACACGCTCTGGGTCGAGCAGACACTGCGCTTCGAGCTGGCGCGCAGCGAGGAGGCGCTGGCGGGGCTGGGCGCCGACCTGGTGTCGCGGCCGCCGCAGCAACAGCTCATCCCGCAGGCGCTGCAGGCGCGCTTTCGCCAGATGTTCGAGAACGGCCCCGAACTGGTGCGCATCGTCTGGTATGACGCCGATGGCAAGGTCATGGCCAGCCACGGCCTGGAACCGCCCGCCGCCCTGCCCGCGCCGACCCGGCTGGCGGCCGAGGTGGCCGGCGCGACCAGGCGAGGCCGCTACAGCGAACCCTACGGCGCCAGCGACGCCACGCCGGGCGTGCTCGACTTCTACCTGCCGCTGTACGCCGGCGGCAAGCCGGCCGGCAGCCTGGTCGCCACCTACAGCCTGCAGACCCTGCTCGACGAAACGGTGCCCTGGTGGTTCGCGCAGGACAACGCCCTGACCCTGCTCGACCGCGAGGACGACCCGGTGGCGCGGCGCGCCGCCGGCGGCCCGGGACGGGGGGTGTATACGCACCGGCGCGAGCTCGACCTGCCGGGCGCGCTGGTGGTGCTGTCCACCGACAGCGTCAAGCGCGCGCCCCAGCTGCTGCCGAACCTGCTGGTGGGATCGGTCATCGTGCTGGCCCTGGGCCTTGTGCTGAGCCTGGGCTCGCTGTGGCGCCACATCTCGCGCACGCTGGCGGCGGAGCGGGCCTTGCGCCAGCAGATGGCCTTTCGCACCGCGATGGAAAACTCCCTGATCACCGGTCTGCGCGCGCGCGACCTGGAAGGGCGTGTGACCTACGTGAACCGGGCCTTCTGCGAGATCGTCGGCCTGCCGGCCGAAGACCTGGTCGGCAAGAAGCCGCCCATGCCCTACTGGGCGCCGGAAGTCATGGCCGAGTATGAGGAGCGCTTCGCCGGCGTCCTGTCGGGCAACATCACGCCCCAGTTCGAAACCGTGTTCCAGCGCCCGGACGGCGTGCGCGTGCCGGTGCTGGTCTACGAGGCGCCGCTGGTGGATGCCGACGGCCGCCAGACCGGCTGGATGAGTTCGATCCAGGACATCACCGACCGCAAGCGCGCCGAAGAACTCAACCGCCAGCAGCAGGAGAAGCTCGAAAACAGCGCGCGCCTGGCCACCATGGGCGAGATGTCCTCGATGCTGGCGCACGAGCTGAACCAGCCGCTGGCGGCGATCTCCAGCTACACGGCCGGCGCCCTCAACGTGCTGGAGCGCACCGGCAAGGCGGGCGAACCGGTGAATGCCGGCATGCTGCGGCACGCGCTGGAGCAGGCGCGCCAGCAGGCGCAGCGCGCCGGCCAGATCATCCGCAGCGTGCACGAGTTCGTGAAAAAGCGCGAGCCGCGCCGCGAGCCGGTCACCATCCCCAGCGTGGTCGAGGGTGTGCGCGCCCTGATCGAGCTGCAGGCGCGCCAGGCCGGCGTCATCCTGCGCGTCGAGCTGCCGCCGCAACTGCCGAAGGTGGAAGCCGACCGCGTGATGCTGGAACAGGTGCTGCTCAACCTCACCCGCAACGCGATCGAGGCGATGGTCGACACCCGGCTCGACCAGCGCGTGCTGCGCATCGGCGCGGCTCACGCCGACGGCATGGTGTCGGTGTCGGTGATCGACCGCGGCCACGGCATCGCGCCGGAAGTGGCAGCCGGGCTGTTCTCGCCCTTCTACTCGACCAAGCTTGACGGCATGGGCATGGGCTTGTCGATCTGCCGCACCGCGATCGAGTTCCACGGCGGCACGCTGACCCATGCGCCGAACCCGGGCGGCGGCACCATCTTCACGTTCTCGCTGCCGGCGCAAGCGGCGAGCGGGGCGCTGGGCTAAAATCCGGGTGCGGCCTTGCCGCAGATGATCGAGAATACCGAGGACGGAGACCCACCACATGCTGCACATCGTCGACGATGAAGACGTCATCCGCGACGCGCTCGCCTGGCTGGCGCAATCGCGCGGCCTGGAAGCGCGCGGCTACGCCAGCGGCGAAGCATTCCTCGCCGCCGTCGGCGCGTCCGTCCCCGGCGCCGATGGCGCGCAGGGCGACTGCGTGCTGCTGGATGTGCGCATGCCCGGCATGAACGGCATCGCCGTTTTTGACCAGTTGGTAAAAAATGGCCTGAGCGCGCGCCTGCCGGTGATCTTCCTGACCGGCCACGGCGACGTGCCGATGGCGGTCGACTCGCTCAAGCGCGGCGCCTTCGATTTCTTCGAAAAACCCTTCAACGACAACGTGCTGATGGACCGCGTCGAGGAAGCGCTGGTTGCCTCGCGCAAGGCGCTCGATGCCGCCGCGGTGCAGGCGCGCCTGGCGACCCTGTCGGCGCGCGAGCGCGAAGTGCTGGACCTGATCCTGGCCGGCATGATGAACAAGGTGGTGGCCGACAAGCTCGGGATCAGCATGCGCACGGTGGAGGTGCACCGCGCCCATATCTTCGACAAGATGCAGGTAAAGACGGCGGTCGAGCTGGCCGGCTTGCTGAAATAAACGGCGCTGTCACCGTTCGATGTTGGATCTACCTAGCGCTATTCGCAGCATCGCCTCCGCCGTTCCGATACGACGTCCGTCGACCGCCCACTGCCAGCCGAGATAATTGGGCAGATAGCGTGAGGCCACGCCATTGAAGCGGGCAAGCCATTGGCGGAAGCGCCGGTGGTAGGCGTTGACGTTTTGCACATGGACGGCTCCACGCACCCGGTCGCCGGCCCGCAGGTTCACCGCTTCGTGTGAGATGGCGGCCGCGCGAGCGAACGCCTTGTAGGCCGGATGGGAATCAGTGACCAGCAGCACATCCCTGTCGAGCACCGGAAGCAGGTAGCGGTGCAGCTGGGCCGTGGTGACGGCGCCCCGACCGGTAACGAAATCGAAGGTGGCGCCGGTGCGGTCACGGGCAACCAGCACGCAGACGTGTTCGCTATTGATGCCGCGCCGGCTGGCAACGCCTGCGCGCTTGCGCGGCGGCCGGTCGAGCGTGCGCGACCCCTTCTGGGATTCAAGCAGGAACAGTTCATCGGCCTCGGCGATGCCGGCCAGGGCTGCAGGACGGTCTTCCTTGGCCAGGTGCAGGAAGCGGTGGCGCCAGCGGAAGCTGGTGTTGCGGTGCACGCCGAGCCGGTCTGCCGTCTTGCGCACCGACTGGCCGTCGAGCATGCCGTCCAGGTAGTCGAGCCATTTCCTGCGGTGGCGCAGCCGTGCCAGCGGCGTACCCGTCAGGGCACTGAAGGTCTTGCCGCAGGCGCAGCAGCGATAGCACTGTACCCCGCGGTCGTGCCCGTGGCGATGCAGCCGCCGACCTTCACAGAACGGACATGACGATGGGCTCCTGGCCTCCTCGATCGTCGCACAGACACGATCCAGCCCAACTGCCGGGCGCAAAAGCGCGAGCAATTGTTCGCGCTGGCGCCTGGTCAGCTGCGCGACACGTGCCAGCCAGGGTTTGAAGCTTGCCGCCTGCATTGCCACCTCCACTGTCGATCGGACAGTGGTTTGACATCGGTTCAGCTCAACAGTTCAAGATCTCCAACAGGTAGCGGTGACAGCGCCAAATAAACTGCCACCTTGGAACTTCCCGAAGCGCCCTCAATTGCTCTTCGTTCTCCTTCTTTTTCGCGCGGCAAGCGTCCCTGCGGTTTGAAGGAAGCCTTGTAAAATGAACCGGAACGCGACACGGCCGCTGCATTCTGTGGCGATCGCGGAGCTATTGCATTTAGGAATTCTCATGAACGAAAAAACAGTTGCAGACAAGATGTTCCTGAGGACGGCGAAATCGATGCTGATCCTTAACGGACAAGCCAATCCCGGCGTGGCGGCGCAGATGCCGCAGCAGCTCGTCAAGGAAGGCGACGGTCCCTTCGACGTGATTCTGATGTTTGCGCTCAACCGCAAGGAGCTCGAGCAGTACCTGCCGATCGCCAAGGAACGCCTGGGCGAAAAGGGTTCCTTGTGGATCGCCTACCTGAAGCAGACCGCCTCCAAGGCCACCGACATCAATCGCGATTCGATCAATGCCTATGCCAAGGAAAACGGCATCACCGCGGTGGCGATGATCTCGATCGACGGCGACTGGTCCGGCCTACGCCTCAAGCGCATCGAGTAAGGCGCCGTGCCGTGCGAGCGCCCAGCTTACATGCTCGCGCACCAGGCTCGAAGGGTGGCCGGCGCGTGCCCGCAAGGCCGCCACGATCGCCGCATCGCCCTTGCCGGCCGCGCTCGCCGCGGCATTGCCCAGCCCCACCGCCAGGTTGCGCAGCCAGCGCTCGTGGCCGATACGCCGGATCGGACTGCCTTCCATCCGGCGGTTGAATTCCTCCTCTTCCCACCCGAACAGTTCGACCATGCCGGCGTTGCCCAGGCCATTTCTTTCGTCGAAGTCGGGTAGCGACGCGTGCTGCGCGAACTTGTTCCACGGGCAGGCCAGCTGGCAGTCGTCGCAGCCGTAGATGCGGTTGCCGATCAGGGGACGCAAGTCTTCCGGGATGGCGCCCTTGAGCTCGATGGTCAGGTAGGAAATGCAGCGCCGCGCGTCCAGCCGGCCGGGGCCGAGGATGGCTTGGGTCGGGCAGACCTCGATGCAGGCCTGGCAGCCGCCGCAGTGGGCGCCGGTGGGCGGATCCACGGGCAGCGGCAGGTCGACCAGGATTTCGCCGATGAAGAAGGTGGAGCCGGCCGCGCGCGACAGCAGCAGCGTGTGCTTGCCGCGCCAGCCCAGGCCGGCTTTTTCCGCCAGCGGCAGTTCCATCACCGGCGCCGAGTCCGTGAATACGCGGTAGCCCAGCTCGCCGACGGCCGCCTTGACCTTCTCGGCCAGGGCCTGCAGGCGGTTGCGCAGCACCTTGTGGTAGTCGCGGCCGCGCGCATACACCGAGACCACGGCGGCGCCGGGTTCCAGCTGGCGTGCCTGTTCCTCACGACGCCAGTCTTCTCCGCGCGACATCGGCAGGTAATCCATGCGCGCGACGATGGCGCGCACCGTGCCCGGCACCAGCTCGCTTGGCCGCGCACGCTTCATGCCGTGGCTTGCCATATAATCCATCTCGCCATGGCAGCCGGCGTCGAGCCAGGCCTGCAAGCCGGCTTCCGCATGCGCCAGGTCGACGTCCGCGATGCGCACGTCGGCAAAACCGAGTTCCGCGCCCCATGCCTTGATGGTGCGTGCGAGCTCGTACAGGTCGGGTGGGGATGTCAGCATGGCGGGATGAACAACATGGCGACAGCGGTCGCTTAACACGCTATTTTATTCGATGCAGCCTTTCAAAGCCTACTTGCCCGACGAATCCGCCACCGCCGCATTGGGTGCGGCGCTGGCGCGCGCGCTCCAGCCCGGCCTGGTGATCTACCTGCACGGCGACCTCGGCGCGGGCAAGACGGCGCTCACCCGCGCCATGATCCAGGCGGCCGGGCACAAGGGCACGGTCAAGAGCCCGACCTATACGCTGTCCGAGCCCTACCGCGTGCAGGTCGAGGGCCAGGATCTCAACATTATCCACTACGACCTGTACCGGATGTCGAGTCCCGAGGAATTCCTGGACGCGGGCTTCCGCGAAGACTTCGATGGAAGGAATATCTGCATCGTCGAATGGCCCGAAAAAGGCGAGCCGGTGTTGCCCTCACCCGACGTTCGAATCTTGCTTGACGTCAGCGGTCTCGGCCGTGAGGTAGAATTGCAGCCGTTGACTCAACCAGGCCTGCTATGTCTCGACCGCCTCGCCTACCCTCCGCCGACTCCCTGATTCCTGGTTCGCCGCGCCGCCGCACCCTGCTCAAGGCCGGCGGCACGCTGCTGCTTTCCGTGATCGCCCCGCTGCCGGCCAGCGCCGCGCAGATCCTGGCCGTCCGTGTCTGGCCCGCGCCCGACTACACGCGCGTGACGCTGGAAAACGACAGCAACCTCAAGACCGAGCACTTCCTCCTGTCCGACCCGCCGCGCATGGTGGTGGACATCGACGGGCTGGGCCTGAACAGCACCCTGAAGAGCCTGGTCGCCAAGATCGAATCGAACGACCCCTACATCAAGCAGGTAAGGGTCGGCCAGAACCGTCCGAACGTGGTGCGCCTGGTGTTCGACCTGAAGGAAGAGATCAAGCCGGAAGTGTTTACGCTGGCACCGGTGGCCGGCTACCAGCACCGCCTGATCTTCGACCTCTATCCGACCAAGCCGGTCGATCCGATCGCCGCGCTGATCGAAAAGGGCGACTGGTTCAGCGAGGCGCCGACCTCGGCAGCTGCCGGCAGCGCCAATCCGGCCTCGCCCCTGCCGGCCACGCCGCCGGCCCAGACCGGCGCCGCTCCGGAAGCCATCGCCAAGCTGGAATCCGAGATGTCGGCCCTGGACGGCACGCCGCCGCCGCAGCCGGTACAGCCGACGCCGTCGAAAGCCGGCGCCAAGGCCGCGCCGCCGAAGGTGGTGCGCATGGTCACCATCGCGCTCGACCCGGGCCACGGCGGCGAGGACCCCGGCGCGATCGGCGCCAACGGCAGCCGCGAGAAGGACATCGTGCTGGCCGTGGCCAAGCGCCTCAAGGCCAAGCTCGAGCAGCTGCCGAATACCCGCGTGATGCTCACCCGCGACGGCGACTACTTCGTGCCGCTCGGCCAGCGCGTGCAGAAGGCGCGCAAGGTGCAGGCCGACCTGTTCGTGTCGATCCACGCGGACGCCTGGATCTCGCCGACCGCGCGCGGCTCCTCGGTGTTCGTGCTGTCCGAAAAGGGCGCCAGCTCGAGCGCGGCGCGCTGGCTGGCGAACGACCAGAACAAGGCCGACCTGGTCGGCGGCGCCAACTTCGCGGTGCAGGACAAGCAGATCGCGAGCGTGCTGTTCGACCTGTCGACCACGGCCCAGATCAACGACAGCCTCAAGCTCGGCAAGGCCGTCCTGAGCGAAATCGGCGGCATCAACCGCCTGCACAAGGCCTCGGTCGAGCAGGCCGGCTTCGCAGTGCTGAAAGCGCCTGACATCCCGTCGATTCTGGTGGAAACTGCATTCATCTCGAACCCGCAGGAAGAAGCCAAGCTGCGCGACGAAGGCTACCAGAACCAGCTGGCCGAGGCCATCACCAATGGCATCAAGCGCTATTTCGCCGACAACCCGCCAATGGCCAAGAGCCGCCAGACCTGACCCTTTTTGACCATGACCCTCGCCACCCACACCACCTACGGGCAGTTGCCCGCGATCCGGATCCAGGCGCCGGACGGCGCCGAAGCCACCATCACCCTGTACGGCGCCCACCTGGTTTCCTGGAAGGGCGCGGACGGCCGGGAACGCATGTTCATGAGCGAGAAATCGGTGCTCGACGGCAGCAAGGCGATTCGCGGCGGCGTGCCGGTGATCTTTCCGCAATTCGCCGAACGCGGCAAGGGCATGCGCCACGGCTTTGCCCGCGTGAGCAACTGGCGCCTGGAAGACAGCGGCCTGGAAGACGGCGCGGCCTGGGCCAGCTTCGACCTGGCTTCGGGCGACCTGCCGACCACACTGGCCGACGCCTGGCCGCACACCTTCGCCCTGTGCCTGCGCGTGGCGCTGCGCGCCAACCAACTGGACATGACGCTCACCGTGCGCAACCTGGGCGCCGCACCCTTCCCCTTCGCGGCGGCGCTGCATACCTACCACCTGGTGCCGGACGTGTGCGAGGTGCGCATCGAGGACATCTCCTCGGACGAGATCTCGATCATCGACAAGCTCGACGAGGTCTATCCGCACGTGGCGGGACGCGCCCAGCTGGCCACCAGCGCGGGAACGCTGGTGCTGGAACAGAGCGGCTTTACCGATGCGGTGGTGTGGAACCCGGGCGCGGTGGACGCGGCGGCGCTGCCGGACATGGAGAATGGCGAGTACAAGCGCTTCGTGTGCATCGAGCCGGCCGTGCTCGATCCGGTGACGCTGGATGCGGGGCAGTCCTGGACCGGGACCTACCGCGTCAGCTGAAACGAAGAAGCACAGGTCTGGGGTCAGGTCTGACTTTCGGACACGGACTGAGCAATACAATCACGCAATGCTCGAGTTCGTGTCCAAATGTCAGACCTGACCCTCATGTAAGCCGGGCAGTGCCCGGCTTCTTTTTTTAGTTCGACTCCTTGATCATCCTGCCATTACTCTGCTGGATCGGCCGCGCATTGAGCGGATACAGGCGCGAGAACAGCGCCATCTGCGCCGGCGACGCCTGCATGGTCTGCTTCATCACGATCCACAGCACGTCCTCGGTGCACGGCGGTTCGGTGAGCGAGCCCATATAGGTGAAGTACTCGCGCTTTTCCGGCAGCGCCTCGCTCGGGTCGATCAGGATCGAGGGCGACACGGTCTGGTGCTTTTCCAGCGGCAGGTGGTTCCACACCGTCTGGATCAGGGAATTGGCCTTGCCGCGCTCGAGCAGCACGGCCAGCACCAGCAGCTTGCCTTCATAGCTGCGGTGCACCAGGTGGATCACCATCTCGGTGCCCTTGCCGTTGATGCGCTCTTCCGACGGGCGGTGGAAGTGGAACTGCTGCAGCTCGTAGGCCATGTTGCCCACCGTGAGGAAGTTGCCGCCGCCGACCGTCACCTGGATGGTGTGGCCGTTGTCGATCTCGCTGAACGAGCTCGGACGGTAGTCGAAAGCGATCTGCTCGAGGTCGACCTTGATGCCGTCGCGCAGGTCGATCGGCGACTGGCGCTTGCCGGTATTGCACTGGGCCCAGTTCGAGTTGATGTTCGACCAGTTGGCCGGACCGTACTCGCCTTCGTAGCTCCAGTGGGTGCCGTTCTTCGGCTTGTTGGCGGCGGCGATCGCGGCTTCGGCCTCCTTGCGGCGCTTGGCCTCGGCCGCTTTTCTCGCCCTGGCGGCCGCGGCGGCGCGGGCCGCCTGCTGCTCGCGCAGCTGGGCCAGGCGCTCGGCGATGCGCACCGAGAGGTCGACTTCCGACTGTTCTTCGTCGGCGGCAGCCGGCGCCGGGCGGGCTGCCGCGGCGCTGCGGGCGTCCGCGGCGGCGGCCAGGGCCTTCATGTCCGGCTTGACCGAGCTTGGCACGGGCTTGCCTTCGAGGATGGCCTTGACGGTGGCCGTCTTGCCATCGGTGGGCTTGGGAGCGGGGTCGCTCGCGCTTGCGGAAGCCATGACAAGGCTGCAAGCCAACAGGGCGATGAGGTGGCGCATGAGAATCCAGGGAGTGTCTGTCCTCATGCTTATCGGCAATAAGCACCGCAAACTTGAGTGCGCTGGAACAAGAACGCCCCGAAAAATCGGGGCGCTGTCAGGATGGCAAGGCGTCGACCTTATCGGCTCAGCATGTTGCGGCCGAATTTATACAGGCCGCCGATCGCCAGCGGCACCATCGCCGCCGAGATGCCGACCAGCACGATTTCGGTCAGGTGTTCCTTGACCACCGGGACATTGCCGAACAGGTAGCCGGCAGTGACCAGACTGCCCACCCACAGTACCGCCCCGGTCACGTTGAACAGCTGGAAGCGGGCCAGTGTCATCTCGGACACGCCGGCCACCAGGGGCGCGAAGCTGCGCACCACCGGCACGAAGCGCGCCACGATGATGGTCTTGCCGCCATGCTTCTCGAAAAAGTCATGGGTGCGGCGCAGCGCGTCCTTGTTGATCCAGCGGTAGTTGTGCGTAAACACGCGCTGGCCGATGGCCCGCCCGACGTAGTAGTTCACGGTATTGCCCGTCACGGCTGCCACGATCAGGAGCGTCATCAGGAGCGCGAAGTTCATCTGGCCGGTGGCGCAGAAGGCGCCCGCGATGAACAGCAGGGTGTCGCCGGGGAGGAAGAAGAACAGGACCAGTCCGGTTTCGCAAAACACGATCGCGAACAGCACGATGTAAACATAGGTTCCGTACTGGGCCAGGAGCGCGCCCAGCGTCCTGTCGACATGCAGGAGCATGTCGAATAACTGCATCAGATCCATCATCTTCCTAGAGGTTAGCCGCGCATCATACCACCAGTTACCCTCCCGGCATGCGAGACCATCGGACGGCTTTACCTTCCGACCACATTCCCGCACAATCGCCGGATAAGCAATCGATAACACACCTGGAGACTGCATGACCGCTTCGTTCAAGGCATCACGCCTGGCCCTCGCCGCCCTGGCCCTGCTGGCCGCCGGCAGTGCCGGCGCCGCCCCTGCCAAGCCAGAAAAGGAACTGCCGCCGAAACCCTCGCTGGCCGACGTGGTCAAGGCCTCCAAGCCGGGCGACTGGCGCGCGCTGGACCCGGAAAACACGCTGTACATGGACCTGCCGACCGGCCGCGTGGTCATCGAACTGGCTCCGAGCTTTGCACCGAATACCGCCGCCAACATCCGCGCCCTGGTGCGCGAGAAGTACTTCGACGACCTGTTCATCATCCGCTCGCAGGACGGCTTCGTGGTGCAGTGGGGCGACCCGGACGAGGAGAACCCGAAGCCGTTCAAGGCCGCCAGGATCATCAAGGCCGAGTTCACCGCGCCGATCAAGTCGGCCGGCAGCTTCACCCGCCTGAAGGACGGCGACGTCTACGCGCCCCAAGTCGGACACGTGGAAGGCTTCCCGGCCGCGCGCGACCCGAGCAGCGGCCAGACCTGGCTGGTGCACTGCCCCGCTATGATCGGCGTGGCGCGCGACACCGGTTCCGATACCGGCAACGGCTCGCAGCTGTACGTCGTCACCGGCCACGCGCCGCGCCACCTCGACCGCAACATCACCGTGGTGGGCCGGGTCGTGCACGGCATGCCGCTGCTCTCCAGCCAGCCGCGCGGCACCGGGGCTGCCGGCTTCTACGAGAAGCCGGAACAGCGCATGCCGCTCAAGCGGGTAGCCATGGCGGCCGACGTGCCGGAAGCCGAGCGCAGCAAGCTGGAGGTGATGCGCACCGACAGCGCCACCTACCAGGCCGTGGTCGAGGCGCAGCGCAACCGCGGCGGCCCATGGACCAAGGTCGCGGCCGGCAAGATCGACCTGTGCAATGCGCCGATTCCGGTGCGGGAGCAGAAGTAGGCGGGATATAATTTGGCGATGAACGCGCCCGCTCCCACCCATCGCCCGATCCAGCAACTCCCTGACCAGCTCATCTCCCAGATCGCCGCCGGCGAAGTGGTCGAGCGGCCATCTGCCGTGGTCAAGGAGCTGCTGGAAAACGCCCTCGATGCGGGCGCGACCCAGATCACCGTGCGCCTGGAAGAAGGCGGCGTCAAGCGCATCGCCATCACCGACAACGGGCGCGGCATCGAGCCGGACCAGCTGCCGCTGGCGCTGGCGCGCCATGCCACCTCAAAAATCGCCTCGCTGCACGACCTCGAGCACGTCGGCACGCTGGGCTTTCGCGGCGAGGCGCTGGCCTCGATCGCCTCGGTGGCCGCGGTGCGCATCACCTCGCGCACGCCGAACGCCGCCCACGCCTATGAAATCGTCGGCTCGCACGAGGGCACGGTGGCCCCATCTTCGGGCGCCTTCGGCACCACCATCGACGTGCAGGACCTGTACTTCAATACCCCGGCGCGCCGCAAGTTCCTGAAGTCCGAGCAGACCGAATACGGCCACTGCGCCGAGGTCGTGCGCCGCATCGCGCTGTCGCGTCCGGACGTCTCGTTCAGCCTGACGCACAACGGCCGCACCATCGACCACTGGAACGTGAGCGAAGCGGCCAAGCGTAGCGGCCAGATTCTCGGTAACGACTTCGCCGAGGCGCGCCTGGCGCTGGACGAATCCGCCGGCCCGCTGCGCCTGCACGGCTACGTCGGCCTGCCGACCGCGTCGAAAGCGCGCGCCGACGGCCAGTTCTTCTACGTGAACGGACGTTTCGTGCGCGACAAGCTCCTGGTGCACGCGGTGCGCGCGGCCTACCAGGACGTGCTGCACGGCGACCGCTTTCCCTGCTACGTGCTGTCGCTCGACCTCGATCCGGCGCTGGTCGACGTCAACGTCCATCCGTCGAAGATCGAAGTGCGCTTCCGCGACAGCCGCGCGGTGCACCAGTTCGTGTTCCACGCGGTGCAGCGCACCCTGGCCCAGACCTCGGCCACCGCCCACGGCAGCGCGCCGGCGCCGATTTCCGCCGCCGAAGTCAAACCCACCGGCACGCCGGTGTGGGCGCCGCGCCCGCACGAGCAGACCTCCTTCGGTGCGCAGCTCGCGCCGACTTTCTCGCCCTCGCCCTTCGCGCCCGGCAGCCGCTGGGACGATCCGCGCCCGCAGCCGTCGACGGGCGGTGTGGCGCAGCGTACCGAGGCCTACGGCGCCCTGTTCGCCGCCGGCGGAGCGGCCAGGGCCGAGGCGCCGGTCGGCGTGCCGATATCAAGCTCCGAGCGCCCGCTGTCGAACGAGGACTTCCCGCTCGGCTTCGCCCTGGCCCAGCTGCACGGCATCTACATCCTGGCCCAGAACACCAAGGGCCTGGTGCTGGTCGACATGCACGCGGCCCACGAACGCATCCTGTACGAGCAGATCAAGAACGCGCTGGACGCGCGCGCCGAGGGCGAAGAGCTGCAGGTGCAGCAGCTTCTGATCCCGGTGACCTTCTACGCCGACGCCATCGAGGTCGCGACCGCCCAGGACCACGGCGAGACCCTGAAGACGCTCGGCTTCGACATCGCCGCGCTGTCGCCCACCACGCTGGCGGTGCGCACCGTGCCGACCCTGCTGAAGAACGCCGACGCCCAGACGCTGGCGCGCGACGTGCTGCGCGACGTGCGCGAATTCGGCGGCTCGCGCGTGCTGATCGAGCGCCGCAACGAATTGCTCGGCACCCTCGCCTGCCACACGGCGGTGCGCGCCAACCGCATCCTCTCGGTCCAGGAGATGAACGCGCTGCTGCGCCAGATGGAAATCACCGAGCGCTCCGACCAGTGCAACCACGGCCGCCCGACCTGGGTCCAGCTCGAAATCTCGGCACTCGACAAACTCTTCCTGCGCGGCCAGTAATCGATATGAGCAACAAGAAACCGATGGCCGTGGCCATCATGGGCCCGACCGCGTCCGGCAAGACCGCGGCCGCGCTGGCGATCGCCAGGACCCGTCCCGTCGAGATCATCTCGGTCGACTCGGCCCTGGTCTACCGCGGCATGGACATCGGCACCGCCAAGCCCAGTCCCGAGGAGCTGGCGGCGGTGCCGCACCACCTGATCGACATTATCGACCCGCTGGAAGCCTATTCGGTGATGCAGTTCCGCGAAGACGCGATCCGCCTGGTGGGCGAAATCAGCGCGCGTGGCGCCCTGCCCCTGCTGGTGGGCGGGACCATGATGTACTTTAAAGGCCTGACCGACAGCCTGGACGAGCTGCCGACCGCCGATCCTGCGCTGCGCGCGCAGCTCGACGCGGAAGCGGCCAGCATCGGCTGGCCCGGCATGCATGCCAGGCTGCGCACGCTCGACCCGGTGACCGCCGAGCGCCTGAAGCCCAACGACGCCCAGCGCATCAACCGCGCGCTGGAAATCATCGCCCTGACCGGCAAGCCGATGTCCGAACTGCTGGGCAAGCGCGAGAAGCCCGAGCTGCCGTTTGAGTTGATCTCGTTCGCGCTGGAGCCCTCGGACCGCGCCGTGCTGCACCAGCGCATCGCGCAGCGTTTCGACGCCATGCTGGGCGAGCGCGACGACGAAGGGCTGGTGGCGGAAGTGGCGCGCCTGCGTGCGCGCGGCGACCTGACGCCTGCCCTACCGTCGATCCGCTGCGTCGGCTACCGCCAGACCTGGGACTATTTAGAGGGCAAGATCGACCGCGCCGAGCTGCGCGAGCTGGGCATCATCGCCACGCGCCAGCTGGCCAAGCGCCAGATCACCTGGCTGCGCGCGATGCCGGAGCGGATCGTGATAGACTGCCTTGGTACGGACCCGACGGGCGAGCTGATGCACAAGCTGAGTCAGTTGGAAAAATGACATTGACGCGAGATTTTTGCGTCGCAGATCGGCGTCCAGCCTTGACAGGCGGCGCGCCGGCATCGATAATGCCTGCCGTTGCGGTGATATAGCTCAGCTGGTTAGAGCACAGCACTCATAATGCTGGGGTCGGTGGTTCAAGTCCACCTATCACCACCACAGAATTCCAAACGGATGGCTTGGCTCGCAGGGTCAGGCCATTTTGTTTTACCGCCTTGCGGTGACCCTTTTCGGTGATATAGCTCAGCTGGTTAGAGCACAGCACTCATAATGCTGGGGTCGGTGGTTCAAGTCCACCTATCACCACCACGACGGCAGCCCGCGTTCTTTCCCGAGAACGCGGGCTTTTGTTTTTCAGCGTAGCGCGAACCGACCATCGAGGCCGAACGCCACCATCTTCGGATGGCCGGTGACATAGGCCCATACCTCTTCTCGCGTCTTGAGCGGCGCATGCCCATACACCTTGTCCAGGGCCTCCAGCGTGACGACGACGAGCTGGTTCTTGCAGTAGGTCTGGATCGCGGACGAGGCGAGATAGCGTTCACGCTGCAGCTGCCCTAGCAGCCAGAGAACGGGGCGCCACCAGTCATAGGCGAAGTCGCAATGCTTGATCACGGTGGCCGACGATTCGCGCTGGGCCAGCATCGCGAAAAAATTCAGCATGTTGTCGAGCATGAGGCGATCCGCCCGGTCCGCATGGACGATGTCCTCATCGGCTTTGTCGCGCTTGTCCTCGTCCAGTTCGCGCAAAATGGGCAAGCTGCTACCAGGGAGCGCAAGCTGCTCGACCACGAAAAGGCGACTCGCCAGGAACTCCGCATAGTCCCGGCTCTTGACCGCCGCCAGAAGGCAGCGGAACGAACTATCCTTCACGTGCTGGAAATCGAGGCTCGTAAAAGTCTGAAACAGCTCGAAGATCGAGCGCTCCACCTCTTCGCGCCGCGCAATGCGCGATTCCTCGGCCTGGAACAGCAGGGTGACCACCACGCCGCCGAAGGCCAATGCGGTGAACAATACGTTCAGGCCGTTGTACACCTTTTCAAGCGGATCCTGAAAGGTCCCTTGAGGCAAGTGTTTCGCGATGGGGTAGGCAGTCAGCCAGACCAGCACGATCAGCAGCATGATGGTGAAAGCCAGGTACCCAGGGCGAGAAAGTCTCATGATCCATCCTTGTTATGTTAATTGGAATGATCATAGGCATATTTCCTGGTGCTTTCCATGCGTAAAAAATGAAAAGGCCAGCGCATGGCTGGCCTCCGGTCATCACATGATGGTCAGTGCTTCTTGCCGCCACCCGAGATCTTGTTCTCGGTGGCCCAGGCGCGCCGCTCGGCTTCCTTCTTGCCTACGCCCTTCTTCTCGTAGCCTTCCTCGATGTGCTTGACCTGGCGTTTCTGCTTGTCCGTGTAGGACGATTTATCACCTTGAGGCATGATGGTTCTCCTTTCCAGAATGGGATGGTCCACAGTCCTCAGGCTACGCTCCTGCCCGCCTTTGTAACGTTCGGTATCTCACGCAAAAGAAGCTTCTACTCAGCAGTAAAGGACTCGTCCAGCGCATAGTCGCCGCGCGCCAGGCCTTCCAGGACGGCGCCGGCCTGCTGCAGGTAGTCCGAGGGCACCAGGATGCGCACCCCGCCCAGCGCCGGCGCCAGCAGCAGATCGGTCTGCATCAGGTGGGCGTCCGCCAGCACGGCCGGGATGCCGGCCGCGACCAGGCAGCCCTGGGCCAGCGTCGCTTCCATCGGGACCAGGTACCTGGCGATGATGAACAGGTCGCGGCCGGGAATCTGGACGACCTCCGGGTTGGCGGCCAGCCAGGCGTTCAGTGCGAGTTGTTCCATGCGCCCCTCTCTTTTACCGTTCGGTCAAAACAGCGCCGGCGCCTGTGACAGCAGGTACAGGGTGACGCCGATCAGGCCACCGACGATGGTGCCGTTGATGCGAATGTACTGCAAGTCCTTGCCGATGTTGAGTTCGATTTGCTCGGACATCTCGCGATCGTCCCACTGTTTCACCGTATCGGCGATGTGGCGCGTCAGGAAGCCTGCGAACTCGGGGGCGACGCCGCGCGCGGCCGATTCCAGGTTCTCGCTCAGGGAAGCACGCAGCTGCGAGTCTTCGGCCAGCACCTTGCCGACCCAGGCGCCGGTCGCCACCAAGCGGCGGCGCAGGCTCGAATCCTCGCTCTGCAGGTCCTGCTTGACCCAGCCCTTCAAGTCGCCCCACAGGGTGGCGAGGTAGCCGTTCAGCGTCTCGTCGCCCAGCAGGTAGGCCTTGATCTCGTCCGCCTTGCCGGCGAAGGACGGGTCGGCCTTCAGGCGCTCGATGAACTCCTGGGTAAACCTGTCGAAACGCTCGCGCAAGGGGTGGGACGGATCGGCTGCTACCTTGTTGAGGATGCCGGAGGCGAGCCGGACGGCCAGGCCAGCGCCCTTGCGTCCGATCAGCTCGGACGGCAGCATGCTTTCGATGAAGGCATAGTCTTCCTTGAGCCAGTCGACGATGCCCTGCGAGATCGTGGCCTGGGTGTCGGCGTTGTCGAGCAGGCGCGCCAGCTGGGTGATGCCTTCGTTGAGCAGTTCCTGGTGGCGCCCGTCGCGCGTCAGGCTCTCGAGGATGGTGCCGGCCGACTTCGACAGGTCGACGCTGTTCACCATGGCGTGCACGGCGCGCCGGATGAAACCCTGGACCGCGCTGTCCTCGATGAAGTCGAGCAGCCAGACGCCCACCCGCACCAGGTGCTGGCCCAGCAGCTCGGTATTGGCGGGCTTGACCAGCCAGTCGGCCACCTTCTGCACCGGGTCGTGGCGCTGGATCAGCCTGACGATCGATTCGGTGTCGAGGAATTTCTCGTGTACGAAGCGCCCCAGGTTATCGGCGATGCGCTCCTTGTTCTTCGGGATGATCTCGGTGTGGCGCGAGACGATCGGGATCGGCACGCGCTTGAACAGGGCCACCACCGCGAACCAGTCGGCCAGGGCGCCGACCATGGCGGCTTCGGAAAAGGCGCGCAGCAGGCCGGTCCACCAGTTCTGGGGAAGGAACAGGGTCAGCACGAACAGCAAGGCCGCGCCCGCGAAAAACGCGAGCGCGAGCATTTTCGATCGCCGCAGTTCGGCTTCTTTCGTCATAGGCTCCGGGGTCATGCCGTCCACCCCACGAATGCTATATGACTTCGCCCTTTCTCAGCGCTTCGATTGACTGTTGAGTGAAACCCCAGTCCGCCAGGATCGCCTCGCTATCCGCCCCCGGGCTGCTCGGCGCGCCGGGGGTGGCAGTTGCCGTGCGGCTGAAGCGCGGCGCCGGCGCCGGCTGGGTGACGCCGTCGATTTCCACGAAGGTGCCGCGCGCCGCGTTGTGCGGGTGGCGCGGCGCCTCGATCAGGTCGAGCACGGGCGCGAAGCATACCTCGGTGCCCTCAAGCAGGCGGCACCATTCGTCGCGCGTCTTCGTGAGGAACAGCTCCGCGAAACGCTCCTGCAGCTCGGGCCAGTGCGCCTTGTTCCAGCGCCTGGTGAACAGCGGATCGACCTGGCCGGTGAGTTTCAACAGGGTGGCAAAGAACTGCGGCTCGATGGCGCCGATCGAGATGAACTTGCCGTCGGCGCAGGCATAGGTGTCGTAGAACGGGGCGCCCCCATCGAGCAGGTTGCCTTCGCGCTGGCCGCTCCAGCTGCCTGCGCTGCGCAGGCCGTACATCATGGCGCCGAGCAGCGCCGCGCCGTCGGTCATGGCGGCATCCACCACCTGGCCCTGCCCCGACTTGCGCGCCTCCAGCACCGCGCAGACGACCCCGAAGGCCAGCATCATGCCGCCGCCCCCGAAGTCGCCCACCAGGTTCAGCGGCGGCGGCGGTGGGCTGTCGGCCCGCCCGGTCGAGTACAGCATGCCGGACAGGGCGACGTAATTGATGTCGTGCCCCGCCGCCTGCGCCAGCGGCCCGGCCTGGCCCCAGCCGGTGACGCGCCCATACACCAGCTTCGGGTTGCGCTCCAGGCAGTCGTCCGGGCCCAGCCCGAGGCGCTCCATCACGCCCGGCCGGAAGCCTTCCAGCAGCACGTCGGCCCGTTCGATCAGCTTCATCGCCGCGCAGCGCCCGGCCGCATTCTTGAGGTCGAGCGCCAGCGAGCGGCGCCCGCGCGCCATCACGTCGTGGCGCGTGCCCAGCACCGGGTAGGGGGTGTCCGCGCCGGGACTGGCCTTGCGGTCGATGCGGATCACCTCCGCCCCCATGTCCGCCAGCATCATCGCGGCGAACGGGCATGGGCCGATGCCCACCATCTCGACGACCCGCACTCCTGACAATGGTCCCGTCATGTTTTCAAGCTCCTTCAGAGAGAACGGGCAATGATTTCCTTCATGATCTCGTTGGCGCCGCCATAGATGCGCTGGACCCTGGCGTCCACGTACATCTGGGCGATCGGGTATTCCAGCATGTAGCCGTAGCCGCCGAACAGCTGCACGCACTGGTCCACCACCTTGCACTGCAGGTCCGAGATCCAGTATTTCGCCATCGAGGCGCGCACGGTGTCCATGCGCCCGGCCAGCATGTCCTCGATGCAGCGGTCGATGAAGATGCGCGCGACGGTCGCCTCGGTCTTGATCTCGGCCAGCACGAAGCGGGTGTTCTGCATCTCGATGAGAAGCTGGCCGAAGGCCTTGCGCTCGCGCGTGTGCTCCACGGTGAGCTGCAGGGCGCGCTCGATGGCGGCCACGCCGCACACCCCGAGAATGGTGCGCTCGTAGGGCAGCTCGGTCATGAGCTGGGCGAAGCCCCTGCCCTCTTCGCCGCCCAGCACGTTCGCCAAGGGGACGTGGGCCTCGTCGAAGAACAGCTCGCAGGTGTCCTGGCCCTTCTGCCCTACCTTCTCCAGGATGCGGCCGACGCGAAAGCCCGGGTTATCCCTGGTTTCCAGCAGCAGCAAGGACACGCCCTTGGCGCCGGCGCCTGGATCGGTCTTGGCCACCACCAGGATCAGGTCGGCCATGTAGCCGTTCGAGATGAAGGTCTTGGAGCCGCTCACGCGGTAGCCATCGGGGCCGCGCACGGCCGTGGTCCGGATGCCTTTCAGGTCCGAGCCTGCGCCCGGCTCGCTCATGGCGATCGCCGCGATCATCTCGCCGCTGGCCAGGCGCGGCAGGTATGTCCGTTTCTGCTCCTCGGTGCCCTGGTTCAGCAGGTAGTGCGCGACGATGGCGTGGACGTGGATGCCGAAGGCCGTATCGCCGCCATAGGACAGCTCTTCGAACACCACCGCCATGTGGGCGAAGCTGCCGCCGGCGCCGCCGTATTCTTCCGGGATGTCGGCCAGCAGCAGGCCCATCTCGCCGGCCTTGCGCCACAACTCGCGGTCGACGTGCTGCTGCTCCCGCCATTTCTGCTGGTGCGGCGTGATCTCGCCCGCCACGAAGCGGCGCACGGCGTCGCGAAAGGCGGACAGCTCCTCGTTCATCCAGGGGGAGGTCGATTCCATGCGCCCCCCTCAGCCGTTGCGGTACATGGTGACGACGCAGGCGCCGCCCAGGCCCAGGTTGTGCTGCAGCGCCACGCGCGCGCCTTCGACCTGGCGCGCCTGTGCGCTGCCGCGCAGCTGGTGGGTCAGCTCGTAGCACTGGGCCAGGCCGGTGGCGCCCAGCGGATGGCCTTTCGAGAGCAGGCCGCCGGAAGGATTGGTGACGACCCGCCCGCCATAGGTGTTGTCGCCCTCGCGGATGAACTTGTCGGCGCCGCCTTCCGGGCACAGGCCCAGGGCTTCGTAGGTGATCAGTTCGTTGTGCGCGAAGCAGTCGTGCAGCTCGACCACATCGAGGTCTTCCGGGCCCAGGCCGGACTGCTCGTAGACGTTCTGCGCGGCGGCGCGGCTCATATCGTAGCCGACCAGGCGCATCATGTCGCCGGCCTCGAAGGTGTTGGGGCGGTCGGTGGTCATGGCCTGCGCGGCGATGTGGACGTCGTGGCGCAGGCCGTGGCGCAGCGCGAATTCGCCCGACACCAGGAGCGCCGCCGCGGCGCCGCAGGTCGGCGGGCAGGCCATCAGGCGCGTCATCACGCCCGGCCAGATCGCGGGGGCGTCCAGCACGTCCTGGGCGGTGACTTCCTTGCGCAGCAGCGCCAGCGGATTGTTCACGGCATGGCGGCTGGCCTTGGCGCGGATGCGGGCGAAGGCTTCGAGCGGCGTGCCGTACTTGTCCATGTGCGCCAGGCCCGCGCCGCCGAAGTAGCGCAGCGCCAGCGGGATTTCCGGCTTGCCGACCAGGCGGTCGGTGACCTCGTCGAAGGCGTCGAAGGGCGTCGGGCGGTCGGTGAAGACCGAGCCGAGGGCGCCGGGGCTCATCTGCTCGAAGCCGAGCACCAGCACGCACTCGGCGGCGCCGCTGGCGATCGCCTGGCGTCCGAGGAACAGCGCGGTCGAGCCGGTCGAGCAGTTGTTGTTGACGTTGACGATGGGGATGCCGCTCATGCCGACCGCGTACAGGGCCTTCTGGCCGCTGGTCGAGTCGCCGTAGACGTAGCCCGCATAGGCCTGCTCCACCTGGTCGTACACGACGCCGGCATCCTCCAGCGCGGCGCGCGCCGCCTGCGCGCCCATCTCGTGGTAGGGGCTGCTCGCGCCCGGCTTGGCGAAGGGAATCATCCCGACGCCGCTCACATAAACTTTTCGCATTCCGTCTCCGTACTCTTGATTAGGTCGAGCGACCTACTATTGATCGATTATAGGTCAGTCGTACCATTAACGGTATGCCTCTGCGATAATCGTGCGATGCCTCCCATTTCCGACGATTCGATCGATAACGCCTTGCGCAACAAGGCCTCCACCACGACCGAAAAGGGCTTCGGACGCGCGGTCGAGATCCTGCTGGTGGCGCGCCGCCTGCTGGCCGCCGAGGGCTATGCCGGGCTGACGATGCGGCGCGTGGCCCAGGAAGCCGGCATGAGCCTGTCGAACCTCCAGCATTACTACGGCAGCAAGGAGCAGCTGCTCGAAGCCCTGCTCCTGACCACGATGGACGAGTTCCAGGCCAAGATGGACCGGATCGCGGTGGCGATGGCCGGCCGGCCGCAGGTGGAGCGCTTCCTCACCACGGTCGACATGTTCCTCGACGAGATCACCAAGCCCACCATGCATGCGATCTTCTTCGAGATCTGGGCGCTGGCTTCGCGCCATCCGTTCGCGTCCAGCCTGATGGGCAAGATGATGGGGCGCGAGCGCAAGGCGGTGTATGGCCTGATCCAGGGCCTGAACCCGGCCATCACCGAGGAGCAGTACATGGAACGCGCGGTGCTGGTCGTGGCCCAGATCCAGGGGCTGATGCTGTTCCGGCTGGACCGCGTGGCGTGTCCGGAGCAGTACGCCGCGGTGCGTGCATCCCTGCACAAAGTGCTGCTATCGCTCGCAAGCGTGCCGTGATTTGCTGCCAACTGGCGCAAACTCGGCCGTAAAAAATACCGCTGAGCGACCCTCCGTCGCGTATACTGGAAGGCTTGTCAACCTGCCACGGAGGCCGCACGGATGCACCATGAACTCAGTCTGATCACCACCATTGCAGCCGCGCTGGGCTTCGGCCTTCTGTTCGGCATGCTCGCCATACGCCTGAAACTGCCTGCGCTGGTCGGCTACCTCGCCGCCGGCGTCCTGATCGGCCCCGCCACACCGGGCTTCGTCGCGGACGTAGCGCTGGCTTCCCAATTGGCGGAGATCGGGGTGATGCTGCTGATGTTCGGCGTGGGCCTGCACTTCTCGCTGGGCGACCTGCTCGACGTGAAGAAGATCGCCCTGCCCGGCGCGCTGCTGCAGATCGGCGTGGCCACGGCGATGGGCATCGGCCTGAGCTACTTTTGGGGCTGGGGCCTGGGTGCGGGACTGGTGTTCGGCCTGGCGCTGTCGGTGGCCAGTACCGTGGTGCTGCTGCGCGCCTTGGAGGCGCGCGGCGTGCTCGATTCCATGAACGGCCGCATCGCGGTGGGCTGGCTGGTGGTCGAAGACCTGGTGATGGTGCTGGTGCTGGTGATGCTGCCGGCACTCAGCGGTCCGCTGGGCGGCCGCGGCGACGCCGGCGCCGAGCTGTGGCCGGCGCTGGGCAAGACCCTGCTGCAGGTCGGCGCCTTCGTCGCCTTCATGCTGGTGATTGGCCGTAAGGTCTTCCCGTGGTTCCTGTGGCGGGTCGCCAAGACCAATTCGCGCGAGCTGTTCACGCTGTCCGTGATCGCCGCGGCGGTCGGCATCGCCTTCGCCTCGTCGGCGCTGTTCGGCGTGTCGTTCGCGCTGGGCGCCTTCTTCGCGGGCATGGTGCTGCGCGAGTCCGAGCTGAGCCACCGCGCGGCGGAAGAATCACTGCCGCTGCGCGACGCCTTCTCGGTGCTGTTCTTCGTCTCGGTCGGCATGCTGTTCGACCCGATGGTGCTGGTGCAGTATCCGCTGGAGGTGCTGGCGACCGTGGCAATCATCCTGTTCGGCAAATCGATCGCCGCCTTCGTGCTGGTGCTGGCGCTGCGCTATCCGATCAACACTGCCGTCACGGTATCGGCCTCTTTGGCCCAGATCGGCGAATTCTCCTTCATCCTGGCGGCGCTGGGCATGCAGCTCGAACTGCTCCCCAGCCTGGGCCAGAACCTGATCCTGGCCGGCGCCATCATCTCGATCGCCGTCAATCCGCTGATGTTCAGCCTGGCCGCGCCGCTGGAGAAGTGGCTCCAATCCAAGCCGGAGCTGGCGCGCAAGCTGGAGCGTCCAGCCGACCCGCTGGCCGAGCTGCCGATGGAGACCGAGCGCGAGAAGCTGAGCGGCCAGGTGGTGCTGGTGGGCTTCGGTCGCGTCGGCCGCCGCATTGCGGACGACCTGGTGGCGCGCGGCGTGCACTTCGTGGTGGCGGAGCAGAACCGCGAGGTCGTCGAGCAACTGCGCGGGCGCGGCATCCCGGCGGTGGCCGGCAATGCCGCCGAGCCGGCGGTGCTGATCCAGGCCCACATCACGCATGCGGCCCTGTTGGTGATTGCGACGCCCGACACCTTCCACGTTCGCCGGATGGTGGAGATCGCGCGCATGCTCAACCCCTCGGTCAAGGTGGTGGTGCGCTCGCATAACGAGGGCGAGGCGGCGCTGCTGCGCGAGGAAACCGGCGGCAAGGTGTTCGTCGGCGAGCAGGAGCTGGCGGCCAGCATGACGCGGCATGTGATGGAGACGCTCAAGGAGCGGGCGGCGGCGCATTGAAGTGTAGGCCGGGCGGCAATATCGAAGTCCGGACTCTGCCCCTCCTTATCTCCACCACCGTCATGCGCGCCACTGGCGCCCATGACTCCCGGCGCAGGCCGAAATGATGCCACTGGCATCATTTCGTCCAATTTCCTCCGCAGTCCACTACTGCTTGCGTTCACCGGCCAACGTGACGCAAGGAACTTGGGCCCCGGCCTTCGCCGGGGCGACGGTCTTTAGGCTGGTGGTTTCAACAAGGTCGCTACCGGATCTCAGCCATAAAAAAACCCGCCGGGCTTGCGCACGGCGGGTCGAAGAACAGCAAGGAAAAATCGTTGTAAGACTCAAGCGGCAACCACCTCTTCCACGCACAGCTTGAGGTTGGCATGGCGGCCGTGCAGCTGCGAGTGGATCAGCTCGCTGCGCTCTTCGAGCAGCGCGAACACCGCATCCTTCGAGAGCACATACTCTTCCATCAGGGTGTCCTTGAGCGACTCGATCACCAGCTTGTAGTCGCGGATCGCGTTCAGGGTGTAGCTGTAGAGCTCGTCGGCCTTTTCTTCCACCAGGCGCAGCGTGTGCTCGCCGCCCATGTCCTTCTGCAGCTGCGAATAGTCCAGCTTCGAGCGCGAGTACATCGACAGGCGGCCGACCATCAGGTTCAGCATCTTGGTGATCTTCTCGATGTCGTTCTGGCTGCCCACCGAGATGCCGCGCGGGCCGTAGAACAGCTCTTCCGCCGCCACGCCGCCGTACAGGCCGATCACGTCGCGCTCCAGCTCTTCCAGGGTGCGCAGCGACATGTCCTGGCCCGACTGCAGCACGTAGCCCAGCGCGCCGATCTTCGACACCGCTTCGGTGCTGATCTTCAGCAGGTGCGACTTTTCCTTCACTTCGGCCAGGCTCATGCCGGCGCGCAGGTAGGGGTCGATCTGCATGAAGAAGTGACCCAGTTCGTGCAGGGCGATGCGCTCGCGCTGCTTGGTCTTCTCGGCCGTGGTCGCGCGGTCGGTCAGGCCGATGGTGGCGCGCTCGTAGGCACGGAACAGCAGGTTGGTGTTGATGATCGCCTTTTCCTGGATCGACAGCATCGAAGCACGCTCGACCACGGTTTCCAGCAGCGCCGGGCTCAGGTTCTGGGTGATTTCCGCCACCTGGTCCAGGTTGGTGTCGGTCCAGTCGACCAGGCCGTCCTTCTTGCGTGCCAGGAAGCTGCGCAGGAGTTCCTTGCGCTCGCCCTTGTTCGGCAGGCGGAAGTTGATCTTGACCGAGAAGCGGCGCAGCATCGCTTCGTCCATCTCGGTGTTCGAGTCGTCGAAGTTCGAGGCGACCACCCAGATCACGCCCTGGCCCTTGTCGCTCTTCACGCCGTCCAGCAGGCCCAGCAGGGTGTTGGCGGTGTCGTCTTCCCACTTCTTTTCGCTGCGGCCGCGCGGCATGAACAGGGTCTGGGCCTCATCCAGGAAGATGATGCACTTGCCCTTGGCGCAGGCCTTCTTGTACAGCGCGTTCAGCGCCTTCGAACCGCCGCCCACGTAGCCCGACTCCAGCGCCGAACCCGAGGCCGAGATCAGCGGCAGGTCCAGGCGCTTGGCCAGGTAGCCGACCAGCTTGGTCTTGCCGGTGCCGGCCGGACCGGTCAGCATCACGTTGAAGGGCTTGTCGATGTTGTGCGACTGGTATTCGTCGCGGTTGCGGATCATGTCTTCCAGGTGCAGGACTTCCTGCTTGATGTCGTCCATGCCGATCAGGTCGTCCATGCTGCCCTTGAGCTTGTCCGGGGTGATGACCGAGGCGCTCATGCCCATGCCGGGCACGCCGAACTTGAGCAGGTACAGCACCAGCAGCAGCACGCCGATGGTCAGGCCATAGTTCTTCAGGAAGGTGCCGGCAGTGTCGAGAGCGGTGGCGCCGTCGTCCATCACGGCCTTGTGGCTGGCCAGGTAGTCGTCCTTGGCGATCGAGTACGGGATCGCGTTCTTCAGCAGCACCTCGCGCTCGAGCGACAGGTGCGAGGTGCTCGGCACCTTGACCACGTGGATCGCCTCGGCGTCCTTGAACTTGTAGACGTAGCGCGGCGACTCCGACAGCGGCTTGGCGATCAGGAGGTATTCCAGGCGGCCCTTGTGCGCGGCCAGTTCGGTGATCTCGGCAATATTTTGCGACTGCACCACCGGATTCGGATCCTGCGGCACGTTCGATTTCCAGATTGCCACTGCCGCAATTACACCGAGCAGCACTGCCAGCGAAATGCGGACGTACACGCTCTTGAATGCGTTCTTGAAAGCAACCTGAAGTTGGGCGAAATTCGGCATCGTTTGATCTTTAAGCAAAGTTGACGGACAGCGGTGCTTCTAGGGTGCCGTGCCGGCGTTGGTCTCTCGCGGGATCGGCGTGCGGCGCGTGGTGGCCGCTTTAGGCATTACATGCCGTGTCCAAACGTGTTCGTTTGGTATTGTTTTGATGCCCGAAGGCAATGGGATAAGGAGACTATACCTGTAAAAAAAACCGAGGTGTATACGGTGCGATGAAAAAAATCGCGATCGCAACGATAGTAAGTAAATTAATAATGAAATTTATTAGCAGATTATCAGTAAAAATTATCGAACTTTTAAATAAAGGCGATTTCTTTGCTAAAACGACATGCCATTCCGAGCATCCGCTTGCAATAATGTCAGGATGCCTGCGAGGCTAATCTGCGACAACAGGATTTCTTTGATTGATCGCAACATGCACTCATCTTTCATCAAACTGATGACTTCTTTGTGCAAACAGCAATTCAATTGAGCGCAGCAATTTGCCCGCTTTTGATATGCTGATTTCACCCGAGTGCCGTGATGCGACCTGTTATATATGGGGCTGTCTCAGCCGGAAGCAAGTCGCAATGGGGGCAAGACCGGGCAAGAACATCAGTATCAGCAAGCGAGCAACATCAAGAGGAACGGCTATGAATAGATACGCATTGGCAGCAGCACTGGCGATCTGCCTCGGCAGTCCCGCGCAAGCTGCCCTGATCGACCTCTCTACCAGCAACCAGGCCGTGGCGCGCGTACAGCAACCGGTACGCAACCTGGCGGTCACCCAGCGCCAGGACGTGGTGGCGCCGCCGGCGAACATGTCGGAGCTGCCCGAACCGGAAGTGTTCGCGATGATGTTGCTGGGGCTGATCCTGATCGGCTACAAGGCGGGGCGCGACAGCAGCGAGAAGTTCAAGTAGCCACCGGGGCCTGAACTAGCGCCGTGGTCCACATCGCTGGACTGGGCGCTCAGGCGTCATCGCACAGGGCCTGCAGTTTCAGCAGCGTGTTCCAGTTACGGGATGTGGTGCCGTCCCCAAGAAGTTTCCCAAGAGACGTAGCCGCAGCGCTAAGCAACATCCCTTCCGGACACCAGACATAGGCCGCGCGCTCACCCAGCGCGAGCCGCTCGCAGCCCCAGTCGCGGCTGTCGAGCGCAGCCAGCTTGTCGCGCTGCACGGCCGCACCCAGCAGAAAGACGATCAGGCGCGCGTGGTCGGTCGCCACATCGAGCAGCGGGTTGCCGTCGATGAGCGCGCCCAGTTCCTCGCGGCCGAGCACGAACACACGCGCGGCCACGCCGAGCCTGAGCACCAGCGCTTCCTCGATCGCCGCGGCGGCTTCCTGCGCCGTGACGCCTTCGGCCCGGAACACGAGGTTGCCGCTGTTGAGCAGGCTGCGCACGCCGGTATAGCCCACGCCCTCGACCAGCGTGCGCAGGTCGGCCATGGCAATGCGCTTGGCGCGTCCGACGTTAATTCCTCGCAAGAATGCGATGTAGCAGGAGCTGTTCATGGGCGCGATCCTACCCGAGGCGATCCCGGCGTGGCGCAGTGCTCGACCTTTGACGGACTCAGGCGAGGCCTTCGGCGCGCAGCGCTTCCTGCACGGCCGGGATGGCCCCGATTCTGGCCTGATAGGCCTGCAGGGCCGGCCAGTCGTCCAGGCCGAACTTGGCGAACTGCGCCCAGTTCAGCACCGTGAACAGGTAGGCGTCGGCGATACTGAACCCGCTGTCCATCAGGAAATCGCGGCTTGCCAGCTTGCCGGCCAGGTAATCGAGCGGACGCGCCAGCGCAGCCCACGCCGCGGCACGGCCCTCTTCGGTACAGCCCGGCGTAAACAGCGGCGTGAAGCGCTTGTGCACTTCGGTGGCGATATAGTTGAGCCATTCCATGACCTGGTAGCGCTCGAAGGTCCCGTAGGCCGGGGCCAGGTTCGCGCCAGGTGCCTGGTCGGCGACGTACTGCAGAAGGACCGCGGCTTCGGTCAGCACCCTGCCGTCGTCCAGCTGCAGGGCCGGCAGCGCGCCCTTGTCGTTGATCTCACGGTAGTCGCCGCCGCTGGCGATGGCCTTGGTCTTCATGTTCACGCGCTCGACCGAAAACGGCAGGCCGGCAGCGATCAGCGCGATGTGCGGCGCCAGCGAACACACGCCTGGACTGATATAGAGCTTCATCGTTTTCCTTTCATGATGGGGGCGACACGGTCGCGAATTGCAAGCGTACAACAATTCTCAATAGCCGCTGCGGGAATGCCACAAAGCTGTGCCAGGCCGGGTGGCGCGCCCCACCCCGGTGTTAAGATCATCCAAATTATTGGAAGCAGGAAAGAAACAGGAGAAAGAATGAGCGATAGCTACGAACTGGTGCCGCTGGCGCACCTGTATCCGGGCATGGTGCTCGCCGATGCGCTGCTCGATGCGCATGGGAACGTGCTGCTGGCCGAAGGCGCGGTGCTGGGCGAGGCGACCATCCTGTCGCTGTCCCGGCATGGCGTCGGCGCGGCCCCGATCCGCCGCGCCATCCCCCTGGACCAGCCCGACCCGGGCGCGGTGCAGGCGCGCCTGGACCATCTGTTCCGCCGCAACGAGCGCGACGACCATGCGGACTGGGCTACCGGCCTGCTGCGCCGCTACGTCGAGGATTACCGCCTGCGGGGCGAGGTGGCGCCATGAACGCCCATCTTGAACAGGGCGGCGGGATCGACTGCGCGGACATCCTGGGCGGCGTCGAGGACCTGCCCTCGCTGCCGGCCGTGGTCATGGAGCTGCTCGGCAGCCTCGACCAGGAAGACCTCGACATCGCCGTGCTGGCGAAGAAGGTATCGAACGACCCGGCACTGACGGCCAAGACCCTGCGCCTGGCCAACTCCTCGGCCTTCGGCCTGCAGGTGAAGGCGACCACGATCCAGCAGGCCATGACCTACCTCGGCTTCGAGGCCACGCGCAACCTGATCACGACGGCAGCCCTGACCGGCTGCTTCCCGGCCGGGCGCTGCCCGGGCTTCAACGACAAGGCCTTCTGGCGCCATTCGATCGCCACCGCCGCCTGCGCCCGTGCGCTGGCGCGCCGGGTTCGCTTCAATGCGGACTACGCCTTCACCGCCGGCCTGCTGCACGACATCGGGCGGCTGGTGCTGGTGTCGCGCTTCCCCGAGCGCTACCAGGCGGTGCTGTCGCTGCGCGACAAGCTTGACGGCGAACTGATCGATGCCGAACGCGCCCTGCTGGGGGTGGACCACGTCGACGCCGGCGTGGCGCTGGCGGCGCACTGGAATTTCTCGGACACCATGCGCCAGGCGATCGCCTACCACCACGCGCCGGAGGCGGCCGGCGCCGGTTTCCTGGCGACGATCGTGCACGTGGCAAGCGCGGTCGTGCATGCGCTGGACCTGGCCGGAAATCCGGACGAGCTGGTGCCGCGCGTGTCCTCGGTGGCCTGGACGGCGCTGGGCATGGCGGAAGAAGCGTGGCTGCAGGTCTTCCATGAAACCGAACTGCAGTACGAGGAGATGTCGGCCATCCTGATGGCCTGACGGAAACGGGAATAGCGCAGATGGGCTGCGCGAAAGCCGGCCGAACCGGCGCGGCACAACGCTCAGGGCGCGGTGCCGCAGCCCGCTGGCACCGAAGGCATGACAGGCGCGGCCGTCATGCCCACGGCATCAGTGAGCATAATTGCCGGTCGACGGATTTGCTTCGTTACCTTGCTGCTGTTGCTGAGGTTGCTGCTGTTGCTGCTGGGCTGCCGCTGCGGCGGCTGCCTGGGCTGCCTTCTCTTCTGGCTTCGGGCGGCCTTGTGCGTCCGAGAGGCGATACTTGGTGCGGCGGTCGCCCATCAGGTCGCGCAGGTCACGGATGCTCATGCCGGTCACTTCGTGCATGCGGATCAGCAGCGAAGCGCCGACCGGCAGGCGGTGGTGACGGATTTTGCTGATGACTGGCGGCGCAACTTCGAGCATGCGCGACAGCGCGGCGTCATTCTTCAGCTGCATTTTACCGAGCAGGATGTCCAGCAGATGGTTCGGGTTGTAGCTTTCCTGCGAAGACAGAGCATGATGCTGTTGTGCCATGATATTTACCTCTTCAGTTTGGTTAAAATAGTTCCTTTACGAACTTTTGTTAAAGACTACTTCGTCAACATAAGTTCCCGGACTACCTTCAGGAAATTAAACAGGTCAAGCCTGAAGATCCCCTTAAAAGACATGGTCCGAATTGCATACTCCCGCGTACCCTCTCCGCATGCGCACTTGTCTTTCAAACAAATTATCAGGCTCATACGTCCACAGTACATCCGAGCGGCGCATGTGACTCATTGTCAGAAATCAAGCTATCGTGCGGAAAGCTTGTCACATAGGCATTTCAGCACATGGGGATTATTTGTGGCGCACGCAAGAGATTTCTGCAATAAATTTTCCTAGTCAGAAGTTGAGCCGAAGCTCTTGATTTACAAGAAGAAAGAATCGATTCCAACATGACCATTTTCAAGGAATCGAGGGCTTTTGCTCATCATCTCACATTTAACAATCTGAGTAGCTTGGCAACGACTTTAGGTTAAGAAACCTATCATTCCCCGTGGCATTAAAAATGCAGGCGCACATCGCCATTCAGGGGGGTTCAAACGATTTACGCTAAACTGAGCACCTGTTTTTGCCAAAGCATTCGCTCCCCCTTTTAATACAGCATTCCATGCAGAAAAAAGTATTCATCAAGACCTTCGGCTGCCAGATGAACGAATACGATTCGGACAAGATGGCGGACGTCCTCGGCGCATCCGATGGACTGGTCCGTACCGACTCGCCCGAAGATGCCGACGTCATCCTGCTGAACACCTGCTCGGTGCGCGAAAAAGCGCAAGAGAAAGTGTTTTCCGACTTGGGCCGCTTCAAGGCGCTCAAGCGCGACAAGCCGGACCTGGTGATCGGCGTGGGCGGCTGCGTGGCCTCGCAGGAAGGGGAAGCCATCGTCAAGCGTGCGCCGCACGTGGACGTGGTATTCGGGCCGCAGACCCTGCACCGCCTGCCGCAGCTGATCCGCGAGCGCCGCCATAGCGGCAGCGCCCAGGTCGACATCAGCTTCCCGGAAATCGAGAAATTCGACCACTTGCCGCCCGCCAAGGTAGAAGGTCCGGTCGCCTACGTCTCGATCATGGAAGGCTGCAGCAAGTACTGCAGCTATTGCGTAGTGCCGTACACCCGCGGCGAGGAAGTCTCGCGCCCCTTCGAGGACGTGCTGACCGAGTGCGCCGGCCTGGCCGCCCAGGGCGTGAAGGAAATCATGCTGCTGGGCCAGAACGTGAATGCCTACCGCGGCAGCATGGAGAGCGGCGAAGCCGCGGACTTTGCACTGCTGCTGGAATACATCGCCGATATTCCCGGCGTCGAGCGCCTGCGCTACGTCACCAGCCACCCGAAGGAATTCACCCAGCGCCTGATCGATGCCTACGCGAAGATCCCGCAGCTGGTGAACCATATCTACCTGCCGGTGCAGCACGGTTCCGACCGCGTGCTCGGCGCCATGAAGCGCGGCTATACCGCCCTCGAATACAAGTCGATCATCCGCCGCATCCGCGCGGTGCGCCCGGAAATGGCCTTCTCGTCCGACTTCATCGTCGGCTTCCCAGGCGAGACCGACGCCGATTTCGAGGCCATGATGAAACTGGTCGAGGACGTCGGTTTCGACAACAGCTTCAGCTTCATCTTCAGCAAGCGCCCGGGCACCCCGGCCGCCAACCTCGAGGATGACACCCCACATGAAGTAAAACTGGCGCGCCTGCAACGCCTCCAAGGCTTGATCGACGCGAATACCCGTAGGTATAGTGCGGCAATGGTCGGCAGCGTCCAGCGCGTGCTGGTCGAAGGCCCTTCCAAGAAACACCCGGAGCAGCTGCAAGGCCGTACCGAAAACAACCGCGTGGTCAACTTCAGCGCAGACGATGGCGTCGGCCTGGTTGGACAACTGGTCGACGTGCGCATCGTGACCAGCCATGACTATTTCCTCAGCGGCGAACTCGTCGCCAACCTAGACACGATTGCCAAAGCCAGTTGAAAAACACACCTACCCAGCCTTCGTACTTCATTCCCGAGCCGCTCGACAACACGCGGCTTGCCCACCTGTGCGGTCCGCTGGACGAGAACCTGCGCCAGATCTCGGCCGCGCTTGACGTCACCATCTTCCGGCGCGGCGAGAAATTCATCGTCAGCGGCAGCAATGCCGAGCGCGCGGTCGAACTGCTGGAGCGCTTCTACGCGGTCGCCAACAAGGTCGTGCCGATCGAGGAAGTGCAGCTTGCCCTGGTGGAACAGCGCTCCGGCCTGAAGCCGCGTGCACCGGGCGAAGCCGAAGCGCCGGAAGCAGCGGCCAAGGACGACGAGGACGGCAGCGCGGCCGCCGGCGCGGAAGAACTGTCCGAACTGGTCAGCCCGACACTGAAGACCCGCCGCAGCGACCTGCGCGGCCGCACGCCGCACCAGATCCAGTACCTGCGCTCCGTGCTCGAGCACGACATCAGCTTCGGCGTCGGCCCGGCCGGCACCGGCAAGACCTATCTGGCAGTGGCCTGCGCCGTGGACGCGCTGGAGCGCGACGCGGTCAAGCGCATCATCCTGACCCGTCCCGCGGTGGAAGCGGGCGAACGCCTCGGCTTCCTGCCGGGCGACCTGAGCCAGAAAGTCGACCCCTACCTGCGCCCGCTGTACGACGCACTGTACGACCTGCTCGGCTTCGACCGCACCCAGAAGCTGTTCGAGAAGCAGGTGATCGAGATCGCCCCGCTGGCCTACATGCGCGGGCGCACGCTGAACCACGCCTTCGTGATCCTGGACGAAGCCCAGAACACGACGGTCGAGCAGATGAAGATGTTCCTGACCCGCATCGGCTTCGGCAGCAAGGCCGTGATCACCGGCGACGTCACCCAGGTCGACCTGCACAAGTCGCAGCGCTCCGGCCTGGTCGACGCCATCCACGTGCTGAAGAACGTGCGCGGCATTGCCTTCACCCATTTCGCCAGCGAAGACGTGGTGCGACACCCGGTGGTGGCGCGCATCATCGACGCCTACGAGAAAAACTCCTCGATCGAGGAACTGGCCGCCCTCCCCAAACCGACCCCTGTGAAAAATGCAAGAAAAAAAACATAAGCTCGACCTCGAAGTCCAGTATCCCGACACCCGCCTGGAACAGGAAATAACGGAAACGATGCTGCAGCGCTGGGTGGAAGCCGCCCTGCTCGGCCCGGCCGAGCTGTCGATCCGCTTCGTCGATGCCGAGGAAGGCCTGGCCCTGAACCGCCAGTACCGCGGCAAGGACTATGCGACCAATGTGCTGACCTTCGCCTACAACGAAGGCGAGGAACTGGGCGAGGACGACCCGACCCAGGCCGACATCATCCTGTGCACCGACGTCCTGCTGCGCGAGGCCGAGGAGCAGAAGAAGACGGTCGAGGAACACGCGGCCCACCTGGTGGTGCACGGCGTGCTGCACGCCCAGGGCTACGACCACGAGCACGACGAGGAAGCCGACGAGATGGAGCAGTTCGAGCGCGACATCATGGAAGTGCTCGGCTATCCGGATCCGTATTCGGATTGAACTGTAGGGTGGGCAGGTTCCCTGCCCACGCGGTGAATGTTGCGGGCTCCGTTCTCGGGCGGGGTGATCTTGCTGCCAACTATCACCGCGTGGGGTGTTCTGGTCCAGCGGACCAGAACACGAGCCGCCCACCCTACGTCTTTACCTGCAGCAATATGTGCTAACCGCGCGCATTGTGGGCCATCGCCGCTTTTGGTGTATCCTATACCCATCGCAACAACGGCTTCACGCCAAACTATGCCCGAGTATCCCAGTGACGTCCGATCGGACGTCAAACCCCACCGGTCGCTGTTCGAACGGCTGACCGCACTCATCTCCCCCGAGCCTGAAAACCGCGCAGAACTGCTCGAAGTCCTGCACGAAGCCCACGAACGCAAGCTGATCGACGCCGACGCACTCTCGATGATCGAGGGCGTGTTCCAGGTCTCCGACCTGTCCGTGCGCGACATCATGGTGCCGCGTTCGCAAATGGACGTGATCGACATTACCGATCCGATCGAGCAGTGGCTGCCGATCGTGCTCGAGACCCAGCACTCGCGCTTCCCTGCCATCGAGGGCGAGCGCGACAAGGTGGTCGGCATCCTGCTGGCCAAGGACCTGCTGCGCTACTACGCCGAGGACTCCTTCGACGTGCGCAAGATGCTGCGCCCGGCGATCTTCATCCCGGAATCGAAGCGCCTGAACGTGCTGCTGCGCGACTTCCGCGCCAACCACAACCACATGGCCATCGTCGTCGACGAGTACAGCGGCGTGGCCGGCCTGATCACCATCGAGGACGTGCTCGAGCAGATCGTCGGCGACATCGAGGACGAGTACGACTTCGACGAGGACGAAGACAACATCCTGTCGATCAAGGAAGGCCAGCTCGGCCCGCGCTGGCGCGTCAAGGCCCTGACCGAGATCGAGCAGTTCAACGAAGAAGTCGGCGCCGACCTGCCCGAAATCGATGCCGACACCATCGGCGGCCTGGTCGCCAGCCACCTCGGGCGCATGCCGCACAAGGGCGAAGTGTTCGACCTCCAGAACCTGCGCTTCGAAGTGCTGCGCGCCGACGCGCGCCAGATCCACGTGCTGCTGGTCGAGAAGCTGCCTTACGCCGAAGACGACCGCGACTGATGCTGCGCCGCCGTACCCAGCCCACAACCGCTCCCGACCCTGCTCTGCGTGGCACCAGGCCTTCCCCGAAGGCCTTGGTGCTGATGGCGATCGCCGGGGCCACGTCCCTGCTGTCCTTCCAGCCCTTCGGCTGGTGGCCAGTACAATTCCTCGCCCTCGCCTACTTCTTCTACCAGGTCGGTATGGGAACCTCGCCACGCCGTGGCGTGTGGCTGGGCTGGGCCTTCGGCTTCGGCTGGTCGGTGGCCGGCATGCACTGGCTGTACATCGCCGTCACCCGCTTCGGCGGCCTGCCCGCCATCCTGGGGGCGATCGCGATCGCCCTGCTCGGCCTGTACATGGGCCTGTTCGGCGCCTTCGCCGGCGGCGCCGCCAGCTGGCTGCGCCGCAAGTGGTCGCTGCCGGTGAGCGCCTTCGTGCTGCTGGTGCTGCCCGCCGTGTGGGGCGTATCGGAATGGATGCGCGGCTGGATCTTCACCGGCTTCCCGTGGGCGGCCTCGGGCTATGCCCACAACGTCTCACCGCTCGCCGGCTACGCGCCGCTCGTCGGCGTCTACGGCCTCGGCGTGCTGGCTGCCCTGTGCGCCGGCTGCCTGGTGATGCTGACCCAGCGCGCGCGCTGGCCGGCCGTCGGCCTGCTGGCGGCCGTGATGGCGGCCGGCTTCGGCCTGAAGCACGTCGCCTGGACCCAGGAGGTCGGACAGCCGGTGACGGTGCGCCTGCTGCAGGGCGACGTGCGGCAGGACCAGAAATTCGACGCGGCCTACCTGTTCGAGATCATCGAGCGCTACCAGGCGATGATCACGGCGGCCCCGGCCGACCTGATCGCCACGCCGGAGACCGCGATCCCCGTCACGCCGCAGCAGCTGCCCGCGGGCTACCTGGATGCGCTGCAGGGCTTTGCCCAGCAGACCCGCAGCCACCTGATGATCGGCATTCCGACCCTCAGCCGCGAGGGGCGCTATGCCAACAGCGTGATCGCGCTCGATCCACGCGCTGCGGCGGGCACGCAGGGCTACCTCTACAACAAGTTCCACCTGGTGCCCTTCGGCGAATTCATTCCGCCGGGCTTCCGCTGGTTCACCGACCTGATGAGCATCCCGCTGGGCGACCAGACCCGCGGCGAGCCGCTGCAGGCGCCCTTCCCGGTCAAGGACCAGCTGGTGCTGCCCAACATCTGCTACGAGGACGCTTTTGGCGAAGAGATCGCGGCCCAGCTGCGCAATGCCGCCAAGCCGGCGACGCTGCTGCTGAACGTGTCGAACCTGGCCTGGTACGGCGAATCGGTGGCGATTCCGCAGCACCTGCAGATCTCGCAGATGCGCGCCATCGAGACAGGCCGCCCGATGCTGCGCTCGACCAACAACGGCGCCACCGCCGTCATCGACGGCCGCGGCAATGTCGTGCAGCGCCTGCCCTTCTACGAGCGCGGCGTGCTGGCGGCCACGGTGCGCGGCACCGAAGGCCTGACCCCGTACGTCCGCGCCGGCAACCTGGCTTTCCTGGCGCTCGGCGGGCTGATGCTGCTTGGTGCATGGTTCGCCGGTCGACTCTACCGCCACCGGGTTTCGTAGGGTGGGCGGGTCTCCCGCCCACGCGTTCAACTCAATGTTGATCTGTCGGCGCGGCAGAGCTACTGCTAACTATCACCGCGTGGGCGTTTGTAATTCCGGGCATTGCCCGAAATCACCCCGCCCACGCTACAAATGCAACAGCCAACAATAGAAAAATAATCCCACCAATTCGTACTGCTGAGTTGAATCGCTCCCCAGCCTACCGGTAAAACTTAGTAGAATTGGTCATTTGGCAAATTTACCGTGACCGCGGCAGGCAATGCCGCAGCGCCCCACATATTGCTCACATCCGATGCTCACATTCCAACAAATCATCCTCACCCTGCAGACCTACTGGGACAAGCAGGGTTGCGCACTGCTGCAGCCCTATGACATGGAAGTCGGCGCAGGCACCTTCCACACCGGCACCTTCCTGCGCGCGATCGGCCCGGAGCCGTGGCGCGCCGCCTACGTGCAGCCGTCGCGCCGCCCGAAAGATGGCCGCTATGGCGAGAACCCGAACCGCCTGCAGCACTATTACCAGTACCAGGTGGTGCTCAAGCCCGCGCCGGAAAACATCCTCGACCTCTACCTCGGCTCGCTCGAGGCCCTGGGCCTGGACCTGAAGAAGAACGACGTGCGCTTCGTGGAAGACGACTGGGAAAGCCCGACCCTGGGCGCCTGGGGCCTGGGCTGGGAAGTCTGGCTGAACGGCATGGAAGTCACCCAGTTCACCTATTTCCAGCAGGTCGGCGGCCTCGATTGCAAGCCGGTGCTGGGCGAGATCACCTACGGCATCGAGCGCCTGGCGATGTACCTGCAGGGCGTCGAGAACGTGTACGACCTGGTGTGGACCGAGTGGGAAGAAAACGGGGTCAAGAAGACCCTGTCCTACGGCGACGTCTTCCACCAGAACGAAGTCGAGCAGTCGACCTACAACTTCGAGCATGCCAACACCGAGCTGCTGTTCCAGGCGTTCAGCAACCACGAAGCCGAAGCCAAGCGCCTGGTCGAACTGCAGCTGACCCTGCCGGCCTACGAGCAGATCATGAAGGCCTCGCACAGCTTCAACATGCTGGACGCGCGCGGCGCCATCTCCGTGACCGAACGCGCCGCCTACATCGGCCGCGTGCGCACCCTGTCGCGCCTGGTGGCCCAGGCCTACTACGACTCGCGCGAGAAGCTCGGCTTCCCGATGCTTCCCGGTGCCGACAAGGCTGCTGCTTAAAGAAGAACAGAACACACCATGAACCAGACTCTCCTCGTCGAAATCCAGACCGAAGAACTGCCGCCGAAAGCGCTCGTCAAGCTGGGCGCCGCCTTTGCGAACGGCATCGCCAATGGCCTGAAGGCGCGCGACTTTTTAGAGCTTGATAGCGTCGTCACGTCGCACGCCACCCCGCGCCGCCTGGCGGTCACGATCACCAATGTGCGCGGCACCTCGCCCGACAAATCGATCCGCGAAAAGGTGCTGCCGGTTTCGGTCGCCCTGGACAAGGACGGCAACCCGAGCGCGCCCCTTGGCAAGAAGCTGGCCGCGCTGGGCTTCCCCGACCTGAAGATCAGCGACCTCGAACGCGCCCAGGACGGCAAGGCCGAATCCTTCTTCTACACCTACACCGCCAGCGGCAGCCAGCTCGCCGGCGCCCTGCAGGACGTGCTGCAGGAGACCGTCGCCAAGCTGCCGATCCCGAAGGTCATGAGCTACCAGCGCCCCGGCGGCGACACGGTGCACTTCGTGCGCCCGGTGCACCTGCTGCTCGCCCTGCATGGCGAACAGGTGCTGCCGCTGACGCTGCTGGGTTTGGAAGCCGGCCGCCACACCATGGGCCACCGCTTCCTGTCGCACGGCGGGAGAATCGCCATCCCGCACGCCGACCAGTACGCACAAGTGCTGGAAAGCGAAGGCAAGGTGCTGTCGAGCGCTGAAGCGCGCAAGGAAAGCATCCGCAAGCAGCTGCTCGACAAGGCTGGCGCCGACCAGGTCCTGATGCCGGAATCGCTGCTCGACGAAGTGGCCGCGCTGGTCGAATGGCCGGTGGTCTACGAATGCCGCTTCGAGGAGGAGTTCCTGGCGGTGCCGCAGGAATGCCTGATCCTGACGATGCAGACCAATCAGAAGTATTTCGCCTTGACCGATGCCTCGGGTAAGCTGCGCTCGCGCTTCCTGATCGTCTCGAACCTGGCAACCGACGACCCCTCGGCCATCATCGGCGGCAACGAGCGCGTGGTGCGCCCGCGCCTGTCGGACGCCAAGTTCTTCTTCGAGCAGGACAAGAAGAAGACCCTGGAATCGCGCCTGCCGCTGCTGGAAAACGTGGTCTATCACAACAAGCTCGGCACCCAGCTCGAGCGCAGCGAACGCGTCACCATCCTGGCAAGCAGCATCGCGCGCCGCCTGGGTTACGACGTGCCGCTGGCCGAACGCGGCGCACGCCTGGCCAAGGCCGACCTGCTGACCGACATGGTGGGCGAGTTCCCGGAACTGCAGGGCATCATGGGCACTTATTACGCACGCCACGACGGCGAGCACGAGGAAGTCGCCCTGGCCGCCTCCGAGCACTACCAGCCGCGCTTCGCCGGCGATGCGCTCCCCTCGACCAATACCGGCCTGGTGGCGGCGCTGGCGGACAAGCTGGAAACCCTGGTCGGCATCTGGGCCATCGGCCTGCAGCCGACCGGCGAGAAGGATCCGTTCGCGCTGCGCCGCCACGCCCTGGGCGTGATGCGCATGCTGGTCGAGAAGCGCCTGCCGCTGTCGATCTCCGAGCTGCTGGCTGCAGCGGCCGGCGTGTTCGAAGGCCAGGCCGCGTTCAAGGATCCGCGTGCCGAGGTCACCGTGTTCATGCTGGACCGCCTGCGCGGCATGCTGCGCGAGCGCGGCTTCTCGCCGAACGAGGTCGAGGCCGTGCTGGCCCAGAACCCGGACCGCGTCGACGACGTGGTCCAGCGCCTGGAAGCAGTACAGGCCTTCGCCGCCCTGCCGGAATCGAGCTCGCTGGCCGCCGCCAACAAGCGCATCACCAACATCCTGAAGAAGAACGAGGACGCCCTGCCGCAGGACGCTTCGGTGGCGCAGGAGCTGCTGGTCGAACCGGCGGAAAGCGCGCTGGCCGCCAAGATGACCGCGCTCGAGGGCGAGGTCAGCAGCGCGTTCGAGAAGAGCGACTTCACCGGCGCCCTCAAGACGCTGGCGCTGATGAAGGATGAAGTCGACGCCTTCTTCAACGACGTCATGGTGATGGCGGAGGACGTCAAGCTGCGCAACAACCGCCTGGCGCTGCTGTCGCAGCTGCACGGCATGATGAACCGCGTGGCCGACATCTCCAAGCTCGCGGCATAAGGCATTATCATGAAACTCATCATCCTCGACCGGGATGGGGTCATCAACCACGACTCGCCGGACTTCATCAAGTCGCCGGCGGAGTGGATTCCCATTCCCGGCTCGCTGGAAGCGATCGCCCGCCTGAACCAGGCGGGCTACCGGGTCGTGATCGCCTCGAACCAGTCGGGCATCGCGCGCGAACTGTTCGACATCACGACCCTGAACGCGATCCACCAGAAACTGCACGCCAGCGCCCAGCTGGTCGGCGCCGACATCGACGCCATCTTCTTCTGCCCGCATGCGGCGGCCGACAACTGCGACTGCCGCAAGCCCAAGGCCGGCATGTTCGAGGAGATCAGCAAGCGCTACAAGCTGAGCCTGAAGGGCGTGCCCACCGTGGGCGACTCGCTGCGCGACCTGCAGGCCGGCTTCATCATGGGCTGCGTGCCCTACCTGGTCCTGACCGGCAAGGGCGAAAAGACCCAGCAGACCGGCGGCCTGCCGCCCGGCACCCAGGTATTCCCCGACCTCGCGTCGATGGTGAACGCCTTCCTCAAGACCGCGGCACAGCGGCCCGAGTAAACAAGTAAGCTATAACATCCAGAACCAGTCCATTGTCCGGAGCCCCTTTGCATACCCTCAGTCTGTTCCTGCGTTCCCTGCTCTTCAAGATCGTCATGATCGTGGCCACCGTGGTGTGGGCCTGTGTATGCTTCCTGGCGGCGCCGCTGCCCTACAACAAGCGCTTCTGGGTGACCTCGCGCTGGAATGTCTTCATCATCTGGTGCGCAAAGGTCATCTGCGGCATCCGCTACGAGTTCAAGGGCTACGAGAACCTGCCGGACGGCCCGGCCATCATCCTGTCCAAGCACCAGTCGGCGTGGGAGACCATCTTCCTGCTGCCGAACCTCACCCGGCCGCTGGTCTACGTCTTCAAGAAGGAGATCCTCTACATCCCCTTCTTCGGCTGGGGCATGGCGCTGCTGCGCATGATCCCGATCGACCGCAAGCAGGGCAAGAACGCGTTCGCCCAGGTGGTCAGGCACGGCCGCCGGCGCCTGGCCGATGGCCAGTGGATCATCATGTTCCCGGAAGGGACGCGCATCCCGGTGGGCCAGAAAGGCAAGTACAAGAGCGGAGGTACGCGCCTGGCTGTCGAAACCCAAACCGTGGTCGTCCCGATCGCGCATAATTCAGGTGAGTGCTGGCCGAAGAATTCCTTCCTCAAGCGCCCCGGCCTGATCACGGTCTCGATCGGCAAGCCGATTTCGCCGGAAAACCACACCCCCGACAGCATGATGCAAGAGGTCGAAAATTGGATAGAATCCGAAATGCGCGTTATCTCGCCCCACGTCTACAAAGGTGGCTGAGCGACGTCAGCGCCCAGATCAGGAATTCACGACCGCAGCAACTTATGACTTCTTCCAGGATCGACGGGCACCAGCTGGAACTGTTTGCACAGGAATTCTTCGCGGCGCTCAAGCCTTCGGATAAACCGGCCCCGCCCTCGCAGCCTCTCTTCAAGGCGCCGCCCCCGGCGCCGCGCCACCTCATCCCGAGTCCGCCCGTCGGCGAGGGCGAGCCGCCGCTCAAGCGCATCGTCCTCGGGTCCCATACGGTCGATTACGCCCTGCGCCGCTCGACGCGCCGCTCGATCGGCTTCATGATCGACGACGACGGCCTGCGCGTGACCGCCCCGCGCCGCTGCACTCAAATCGACATCGACAACGCGATCCGCGCCAAGCAGCGCTGGATCCTCACCAAGCTGCTGGAGCGCGGGGAGCGCCGTGCACTGCGCCAGGAACGGGCACCGGTCGAATGGAAGGACGGCGCCCGCCTGCCCTACCTGGGCGGCGAGATCACCCTGCGCCTGGAAGAAGCGGCACGCAGCCACTGCCAGTACGACGCGGCCAAGCGCGAGCTGTGGATCGGCGTGGTGCCCGGCCTGTCGGAATGGCAGCTGAAGGAACGCGTCAAGCTGTGGTTCCAGGCCGAGGCGAAACGGCTGTTCAAGGAGCGCCTGGATTTCTTCGCGCCGCAGCTGAACGTGGCCTACAAGGCCTTTGCGCTGTCGTCGGCGGGCACGCGCTGGGGGTCGTGCACGATCGAGGGCAATATCCGCCTGAACTGGCGGCTGGTCCACTATCCCGCGTCGCTGGTGGACTACGTGGTGGTGCACGAACTGGCGCACCTGCGCGAGATGAACCATAGTCCGCGTTTCTGGGCGACGGTGGGCGAGGTGTATCCGGATTACGACGGGGCGCGGCTGGCGCTCAAGAAGCGGTCGCTCGAGATGCCGGTGCTATTCGCGGATTGATTCGCGGCGCTGGATTTGTCGTAGACCGTAGGGTGGGCGGGAGACCCGCCCACCCTACAACAGCGCGTCGCGGCGGGCAGCCGCCAACTCCCGCATCGCAGCCTCCTGCGCCTCCGACAGCGCCCGATACGGAATCGGCAGCGTCCCGCGCTTGAGCACCATCATGAACCCGCGCGAATAGGTGCGCACGCCGATCACGTCTTCCCACCCGATCAGGGTCACGCCCCCGCTGGTGCGCACGATGCCGTGCTGGTCGATGGTGAATTCATAGGTGCGCCGGCCGCGGCCGAGCATGACGAAATGGAGGGCGGCGCCGAAGGTGCTTTTCAGGCGAAGGTAGAGGCTGGCTGGCCAGCGGATGCGCCGGCGGCGGATCAGGAAACCGCCGTGCTGCCACATGAAGCTGATGTATTCACCCAGCGTGTAGCGCACGAAGAAATGCAGTTCGGATAAGGGAACGGGAGGCGCAGCGGATGGCGCCGGGATATCCACCGGGCCGTCACTCACAGGCATGTGCAGCAGCTTGTCGTCGGCCTGCTGTTGTACCGGCATGGCGACAGGTTGATTGCTGCCCATTGGGTCACTAAGCGGCCTCGGGTGATTAAACGACAACATAGCGCATCCCCTGGTTATTATCCGAGCTCGAACCGGAATGGTAGCAAAACCTACCGGATAAGTCGTCGCAGGAGTTCAACAGTGCGCAGGGTGGCGCCGCGGTGCCGGCCCGCGAACGCGAGCGCATGCGCGCCCATGCCAAGCCGGGCGGCCTCGTCTTCCAGCAGGCGCAGCGCGGCTGCGATCAAGGCGTCGGCGTCGAGCACGCGCAGGGCGGCGCCGCTTGCTACCGCTTCCTCGGTCGCCTGGGCGAAGTTGAAGGTATGCTCGCCCACCAGCACCGGCTTCCCCAGGGCGCAGGCTTCGATCAGGTTCTGGCCGCCCAGCGGCATCAGGCTGCCGCCGATGAAGGCGCAGTCGCAGGCGGCGTAGTAGGCGAACATCTCGCCCATCGAGTCGCCCAACAGGACGTCGGCATTGCCGATGCCCGCTTCCAGGCGCGAGCGCCGCTGTACCGACAGGCCGCGCGCCGCGGCCAGTTTCTCGACTTCGTCGAAGCGCTGCGGATGGCGCGGCACGATCGCCAGCAGTGCATTCGCCGGCTTGTCCGCCGCACGCTGCCAGGCGTCCAGGATCAGGGCTTCCTCGCCCTCGCGCGTGCTGGCGCACAGGAACACGGGACGCTGGCCGAACTGCGCGCGCAGCCAGGCGCCCTTCTCCAGCGCGGCCTGGGGCGGCACCACGTCGAACTTGATGCTGCCGGTGACCGCCACCTGCGGCGCGCCGAGCGAACGGATGCGGGCGGCGTCAGCCTCGGTCTGCGCCGCCACCAGCGTGATGGCCCGCGCCGCGTCAAGCATCAGGGCGCCCATCTTCTGCCCGCGCCCCAGCGAGCGTTCCGACAGGCGCGCATTGACCAGCGCCACCGGCACCCCGGCCGAGGCGCAGCTGTCGACCAGGTTCGGCCACACCTCGGTCTCCATCAGGATGCACACGCGCGGCTGGAAGCGGCGCAGGAAGCGCCCCACCATGAAGCCGGTGTCGTAAGGCAGGTAGGACTGCACCAGGCGCTCGCCGTGGTGGCCGAACAGGGACTTGCCGGTGGCGCGGCCGGTCGGCGTCATGTGGGTCAGCAGGATGCGGGAATCGGGATACGCGGCGAGCAGCGCCTCGACCAGCGGTTCGCTGGCGCGGGTTTCGCCGACCGAGACGGCGTGCACCCACAAGGTCGTGCGCGTCGATGGGGGCGCAGCCGGGAAACCGAGGCGCTCGGTCCAGTGGGCGCGGTAGCCGGGCTCCTTGCGCCCGCGCCACCACAGGCGCCCGAACACGAGCGGCAGCGCCAGCCACCAGGCCAGCGAATACAGCCACCGCTTCACACGGCCTCCAGCAGGCGGCGCGCGGCGGCGATGACTTCAGGCGCGGACGGCGGCGCGCCCTGGTCGCCGAGGTTGACGATCCTGTCCGACCAGTTGCCCTCGGTCTTCCACTTCGGCGAATCGCAGTAGATCTCGACCGTGGGGCGGACAAAGGCGGCGGCGATATGGGTCAGGCCGGTGTCCACGCCCACCGCGAGGCGCGCATGCTGGGCCAGGGCCACCGCATCCATCATCGACAGCTTCGGCAGCACGCGCGCGTTCGGCAGGCCGGCGGCCATGGCCTCGGCCTCCTGCTGTTCCTGGGGCGAGCCCCAGGGCAGCAGCACCGGCATCGGCACCAGGGCGCGGCCGAGTTCGATCCAATTGTCGCGCGACCAGCGCTTGGCGTCGCGCGCGGTGCCGTGGAAGAACACGGCATAGTCTTCAGGTGGCAGGAAGCCGGGACGCGACGCTGCCTGCGGCGCAGGCAGGCCGAAATCCGGCGCATGGTCGACCGTGTAGCCGAGCGCGGCGCCGGCGACCATGCGCCCGCGCGCCACCGCGTGGGTACGCGGATTCAGCGGGATGCTGTCGGTGTGGAAGATGCGCGAGATGCCCTCGTAGCCGGAGCCTTCGCTGCCGTTCGCCAGGCCGACCTTCCTGCCGCCCTTGCGCACGCGCGCCGCGCCCATGATGACGCCGGTCTTGAGCAGGCCCTGGGTATCGAACACATAGTCGTACTCCTCCTCGCGCAAGGTAGAGAAGAAGGCCTTGATCTCGGCCCGGGTTTCCGCCTTGCCGAGGCCCTTGCGCCAGCGGCGCAGCGCCCAGGGGATGATTTTGCGGACGTGCGGATTCAGGCGCACCAGGCTGGTGTAGCCCTCTTCCACCACCCAGTCGATGGTGGCGCCCGGATGGTGGCGCAGGATGTCGGCCACCATCGGCAGGTTATGCAGCACGTCGCCCAGCGACGACACGCGCACCAGCAGGATCTTCAAGCGCAGGTCCTTAGAACGGCAGTTCGGCGTCCGGCTTGGCCGCCAGGATCACGGTCTTGAACTCGGCCTGGATGCGCGCCAGGGCTTCCGGGTTCTCGCCTTCGAAGCGCAGGACCACCACCGGGGTGGTGTTCGAGGAACGCGCCAGGCCGAAGCCGTCCGGGTATTCCACGCGCAGGCCGTCGATGCCGTTGATGCTTGTAGAGCTCGGGAACGTCGCGTTGGCGCGCAGGCTGTCGATCAGGGCGAAGTTCTCGCCTTCCTTCAGGTGCAGGTGCAGCTCCGGGGTGCTGCTGGCGATCGGCAGGCTGTTGAGCAGCTTCGACGGATCGGCTTCCTTGGTCAGGATCTCGAGCATGCGCGCGCCGGCGTACAGGCCGTCGTCGAAGCCGTACCAGCGGTCCTTGAAGAAGATGTGGCCGCTCATCTCGCCACCCAGCGGCGCGCCGGTTTCCTTCAGCTTGGCCTTGACCAGCGAGTGGCCGGTCTTCCACATCAAGGGGCGGCCGCCGGCTTTCTCGATCCAGGGAGCGAGGTGGCGGGTGCACTTGACGTCGTATAGGATCTCGGCGCCAGGATTGCGCGACAGGACGTCGCTGGCGAACAGCATCATCTGGCGGTCCGGGAAGATGATCTGGCCATCCTTGGTGACGATGCCGAGGCGGTCGCCGTCGCCATCGAAAGCCAGGCCGATCTCGGCGTCGGTGTCCTGCAGCGCCTTGATGAGGTCCTGCAGGTTTTCAGGGTGGGCCGGGTCCGGGTGGTGGTTCGGGAAGTGGCCGTCCACTTCGCAGAACAGTTCGACCACCTCGCAGCCCATGCCGCGATACAGGTCGCCGGCAAAGGCGCCGGCCACGCCGTTGCCGCAGTCGACCGCGATCTTGATCGGGCGCGCGATCTTGACGTCGCCAATGATGCGCTCGAGGTAGGCGGCGCGGATGTCATGAGTGCCGTAGGCGCCGCGCTGTTCGGCGACTTTGCCGTCGTAGGCGGCGATACTGTCGTGCAGGGCCAGGATGGCGTCGCCGTAGATCGCCTCGCCCGCCATGACCATCTTGAAGCCGTTGTAGTCCGGCGGGTTGTGGCTGCCGGTGACCATGATGCCCGAACGGGTGTCGAGCACGTTGGTGGCAAAGTAGACCATCGGGGTGGCGACCATGCCGAGGTCGATCACGTCCACGCCGGCGTCGCGCAGGCCTTCGCCCAGGGCGGCGGCCAGGCCGGGACCCGACAGGCGGCCGTCGCGGCCGATCACGACCTTGCGCTCTCCCTTCGCCAGGGCGGCGGCGCCGAATGCGCGGCCGATGTGGCGTGCAATGCCTTCATCCAGCGTCTTGTCGATGACGCCGCGAATGTCATAGGCCTTGAAGATCGTTTTCGAGAGAGCAACCATGATGTCCTTGAAAAGCTGGGGCGCGGGCATACGAAAGCAGCCGGAGGACGCGGCAGGCGTCGGCGCCTAATTATTGGATAGTCATCGAGGGAGCACTGACGCGCTTCCTTGAAGGAATGACAAATATAGCTATTGTAGCGGCAAGCGGCGTCCGGTGGGAAACGGACGGACCGCTCGCGCTGGTCCTGCCAGGGCCGGGAAGTCCGGCTGGAATAAGCTTAGACGCGCAGCTTGTCGAGCGACTTGCCGCCTTCGACCCATTCCTTGACCCATTTCGGCTGGCGGCCGCGGCCGGTCCACTGCTGCGATGCATTGTCCGGATGACGATAACGCACGGCCACCGAATTGCCCTTGGTCGCGTTGCCGCGGCCGCCGGTCGCCAGCAGGTCCTTGAGGGGCACGCCAACACTCTGCGCGATCGCCAGAATCTGTTCGCGCGCCTTTTGCACTTCCTGGACTTCGCGCTTCTTCATCTCCTGCTTGATTTGTTCCTGCAGGTTGCGCAAATCGCCTACGGACATATTGGACAGATCCATCGTCGTTCCCTCTTGAATGAAAGGTTGAAATTAAAGCTTGTACGGCATGGCGAGATACTCACCAATTGTCGCAATATACTAGCATTAATAAGTTAATTGCGCTTTTTCTTTTGTAAGAAAAGCCAGCGTGGCGACTTAAATCGAACAATACGCACATATAACCAGAGGTAACTGATTATAAACAACAAACTGAAGAAGATGAGCACACTGGTGTTTTTCCAGAACACGGTTGCCGGAATGACGGCCATCAGGGAAAACAGCCATAAATAAGGCGAAGTGCGTGCGTTCCGTTTCATCAGTGCGCGCGCCTCGCGCGGCCCCACCGTCCATTGCACGATACGCCGGAATATCAAACTATGCAGATGAATTCCGTCCGGCAGTGCCGGTGATTTACCGCGCACGAACATGCGGCGGTAAGCGGAGAATATCGTTTCGAATGCGGGATAAATCAGCAGCAGCGCGGCGTACCAGGTGGACACGCCGGGATTGCGCATCACGAGCAGCAGCGCCAGCTCGCCGAGCATGAAACCGATGAAGTAGGCGCCGCCGTCGCCGAGGAAAATCAGGCCCACCGGGTAATTCCAGATCAGGAAGCCCGCAGTGGCGCCGGCCACGATCAGCGCGGTCACCAGCACCACCATATCCCCCACCTGCAGCGCCACATAGGCCAGCGACAGCAGCATGCAAATGCTGACCATGCTGGCCAGGCCATTGAAGCCGTCGATGATATTCACGGCATTCGCGATGCCCGCCACCGCGAGCACCGTCAGCGGCAGCACCACCAGATCCAATTGCAGCGGCAGCGCGCCCCAGGGCAGGTCGAGGCGCACCAGTTTCGCATCGAGCAGGTAATAGGCGAACAGCGCGGCAAGCATCGTGAGCAGCAGCCGGCGCGCCGGTGAAACGCGGCCCGTATAGTCTTCGACGATACCGCCGGCCATGGCAATGAAGGCGCATCCGAGCAGCGGCGCAATCCATGCGCCGAGCGCCGGTTCGCGCATCGTCGACATCGCGGCGGTGAATAAGACGGCGAGAAAGATCGGCACTCCGCCGATGCGCGCAACCAGATGCGCGTGGAACTTCTGCACGCCGCCATAATCGGTATCGAGCGCAAAGCCATTGCGCTTCGCATACTTAATCACCAGCAGGGTGAGTAGTGCACAGGATACGAAACCGACGAAAAAGGAGAACATTTTATTATTCTTTCGGTGCACACTATAAGTCGTTTCCGCGTCGACCCTGCGGAAAAAAACACCGCACTCTTATCGTGGGAATGGTGGCCCATTGTACCGGAATAGATGAGGCGCTCCGGAGCCGAATGCGATTCTGCACGGCGTCGTTCGATTGCATCAAATTCGCGCCAGTTCGATTGCGCGCACGTGTTCCGTATTCGCCTGCGTTTCGCCATGCCGATGCGGGCACTGGCGAAATCATTTAGTATCCCCTCAGCGGTCCTGTTCCGCACTTTGCTCCACCACTTCGATAAGAACAACATGAGAACCTACGCCATCGGCGACCTGCAGGGCTGTGCCCACGAAGCCCAACTCCTGATCGACCGCATCGTCGACGACGCGCACCAGCATGGACAAACGCAGCCGCGCATCCTGTTCGTGGGCGACCTGATCAACCGCGGTCCGGATTCGCTGACCGCACTGCGCCGCATGAAGGCGCTGTCCGAAGAGAACCCCGGCCGCATCGAAGCGCTGCTCGGCAACCATGACCTGCACCTGATCGCGGTGGCGGTCGGCGCGCAGCGCAGCAGCCGCTCCGATACGCTCGACGAGATCCTGGCCGCCCCCGACCGCGATGAACTCATCGGGTGGCTGCGCCAGCGCCCGCTGGCGATGTTCCTCGATGCGCACCTGCTGGTGCACGCCGGCGTCGCGCCGCAATGGAGCGCGGCGCAGACGATGGCGCTGGCGCACGAGGTCGAAGCCGTGCTGCGCGGCGACGGCTGGATCGACTTCCTGGGCCAGATGTACGGGAACGAGCCGAACCGGTGGGACGACAGCCTGACGGGGATGGCGCGCCTGCGCTGCATCGTCAACGCGCTCACGCGCATGCGCCTGTGCGCGCCGGACGGGAGCATGGATTTCCTGCACAAGGAAAGCGAGAGCGGGCCGGAGGGCTCCGGCCTGGTGCCCTGGTTCGACCTGCCACAGCGGGCGACGGCCGACGTGACCGTGGTGTTCGGGCACTGGTCGGCGCTGGGGCTGGTGCTGCGGCCCAAGCTGGTGGGACTCGACAGCGGCTGCGTGTGGGGCGGGAAGCTGACGGCGGTGTGCCTGGACGACCGCTCGCTGCTGCAGGTGGATTGTCCCGAGTATCGGGAGCACAGCGGTAAAAAGTAAAATGGCCGGCAAGGCCGGCCATTGTTGACATCAGCGGTGCAGCTGGCTCAGGTCGCGCACCGCGCCGCGGTCCGCCGAGGTGGTGAGCGCCGCATACGCCTGCAACGCCTGCGACACGTAGCGCTCGCGCGCCACCGGCTTCCACGCATCGCGGCCGCGCTCTTCCATCTTCCCGCGCCGGTGCGCCAGCTCTTCGAAGCTGACGCGCAGGTTGATGGTGCGCGCCGGGATGTCGATGTCGATGATGTCGCCCTCCTCCACCAGCCCGATCGCGCCGCCTTCGGCCGCTTCCGGCGAGGCATGGCCGATCACCAGGCCCGAGGAGCCGCCCGAGAAGCGCCCGTCGGTGAACAGCGCGCAGGCCTTGCCGAGGCCCTTGGACTTGATGTACGAGGTCGGATACAGCATCTCCTGCATGCCCGGCCCGCCCTTCGGGCCTTCGTAGCGGATGATGACCACGTCGCCGGCGTGCACCGTGTCGCCGAGGATGCCTTCCACCGCCGCGTCCTGGCTTTCGAACACGCGCGCCTTGCCGCTGAACTTGAGGATGCTCTCGTCCACGCCCGCCGTCTTCACGATGCAGCCCTTCTCGGCGATGTTGCCGTACAGAACCGCCAGGCCGCCGTCCTGCGAATAGGCGTGTTCGCGGTCGCGGATGCAGCCCGTGCTGCGATCGAGGTCGTTTTCCTCGTAGCGCTCGGCCTGCGAGAACGCGACCTGGGTCGGCACGCCGCCCGGCGCCGCCCGGAACATCCGGTGCACGCTTGGGTCGTCGCTGCGCTTGATGTCGTACTTCTCGATCGCCTCACCCATGGTCGGGCTGTGCACGGTCGGCAGCGAGGTGTCGAGCAGGCCGGCGCGCGCCAGTTCGCCCAGGATGGAGATGATGCCGCCGGCGCGGTGCACGTCTTCGATGTGGTACTTGTCGGTCATCGGCGCCACCTTGCACAGGCAGGGCACCTTGCGCGAGATGCGATCGATGTCGGCCATGGTGAAGTCCACCCCCGCCTCGTGCGCCGCCGCCAGCAGGTGCAGCACGGTGTTGGTGGAGCCGCCCATCGAGACGTCCAGCGCCATCGCGTTTTCCCAGGCGGCCTTGGTGGCGATCGAGCGCGGCAGCACCGAGTAGTCGTCCTGTTCGTAGTGGCGCTTGGCGACTTCCACGATCAGGCGGCCGGCGCGCAGGAACAGTTCCTTGCGGTCGGCATGGGTGGCGACGATGGTGCCGTTGCCCGGCAGCGACAAGCCCAGCGCCTCGGTGAGGCAGTTCATCGAGTTCGCGGTGAACATGCCCGAGCAGGAGCCGCAGGTCGGGCAGGCCGAGCGTTCGATCTCGGCAACGTCGGCATCGGACACCGTGCTGTCGCCGGCCTTGATCATGGCGTCGACCAGATCCAGCTTGATCACCTTGCGGTCATTGCCCACCACCTTGACCACCTTGCCCGCTTCCATCGGGCCGCCGGAGACGAACACCACCGGGATGTTCAGGCGCATCGCGGCCATCAGCATGCCCGGGGTGATCTTGTCGCAGTTCGAAATGCAGACCATGGCGTCGGCGCAGTGGGCGTTGACCATGTACTCGACAGAGTCGGCGATCAGGTCGCGCGAGGGCAGCGAGTACAGCATGCCGCCATGGCCCATGGCGATGCCGTCGTCGACCGCGATGGTGTTGAATTCCTTGGCCACGCCGCCGCTGGCTTCGATCTCGCGCGCCACCAGCTGGCCCAGGTCCTTCAGGTGCACGTGGCCAGGCACGAACTGGGTGAAGGAGTTGACCACCGCGATGATCGGTTTCTCGAAGTCGCCGTCCTTCATGCCGGTGGCGCGCCACAAGGCACGGGCGCCGGCCATGTTGCGGCCCTGGGTGGTGGTGCGGGAACGGTAAGTCGGCATGGTGGTCTCCTCGAACAGCGTATAGATAAGGCACCAGCGTGCCGCCTCGGCTGTGAGTTGTCCAATATATGATTTATTGCTCTGTGATACGTTTTACATATCACAGAGCAGTGCTGCGCCGACCGCCTCCTGCGCGGCCTCGGCCAGCTCGCGGCGATGCGCCCCGGTTGCATCGATCGGCGCCAGCGGCTGGAGCCGCGCGATCACCGACTTGCCTTCCAGGATCGTGAACAGGCTGTCCACGAAGGTGGTGTCGCCGGTGTAGTCGACCGAATGGTGATAGGCGCCGCTCGCGTCCACATAGGACAGCGCATAGGGCTGCACCGCCACTTTCGCGTCGATGGCGGCCTCGAACAGGTTGGCGTGGAAAGGCAGCATCTCGCCCTGCCTGGACGTCGTCCCTTCGGGGAAGAAGGCGACCCGCTGGCCCTCCTGCAAGACGGTGACCAGGCCCTTGAAGATGTGGCGCAGCTCGCGCCGGTTGCCGCGCGCGATGAAGACCGTGCCGGCGGCGGCGGCCAGCCAGCCGAGCACCGGCCAGGAGCGGATCTCGGCCTTGGCCACGAAACGGCAGGGATGCAGCGCGTTGATGACGAAGATGTCGAGCCAGGAGACGTGGTTGGCCACGATCAGCGCGTGCTCGAGCACGGGCGCTCCCGGCGTCTGTTGGACGCTCACGCGGCACAGGCCGAGCAGCTTGCGCGACCAGCGCCGCGTGAGGCGCTCGCGCGTGGCGAGCGAGACCAGCGGGAACACCAGGGCGCAGGTCGCCAGGCCCGCCACCAGGTGGACCACGACGCGCGCCAGGCGCAGGGCAAGCCGGATCTTCACGATGCGAGCGGGCTCACCTCATCAACGCTGGAAGGCCACGCGGCCGCGCACCAGCGTCGCCCGCACCTGCCCGGCCAGCTCGAAGCCGAGGAAAGGCGTGTGCTTGCCCTGGCTCGCCAGGGCCTTGCGCTCGACCTTCCAGCGCGCGCCCGGGTCGAACAGCACCACGTCGGCCGCCGCGCCCACCGACAGGGTGCCGGCGGGCAGGCCGGCGATACGCGCCGGGCTTGAGGTGACCTTGGCCAGCGCCTGGGCCAGCGCCTCCTTGCCGTCCTGGTCCTCGGTCCATTTCAGGGTGAGCGCCAGCAGCAGCTCCAGGCCGGTCGCACCCGGGGTCGCTTCGGCGAAGGGCAGCAGCTTCTCGTCCTCGTCGACCGGAGTGTGGTCGGAGCAGACCGCATCCACGGTGCCGTCCAGCAGGGCGGCGCGGATCGCGTCGCGGTCGCGCTGGCTGCGCAGCGGCGGGTTGAAGCGCGCATTCGGGTCGAAGAAGCCGATGTCGGCGTCGGTCATGTGCAGGTGGTGCACGCCGACGTCGCAGGTGACGTTCAAGCCTTCCTTCTTGGCGTTGGCGACCAGCGCCAAACCGGCCGCGGAGGACATGCGGCACAGGTGCACGCGGGCGCCGGTGGCGCGCATCAGCTCGAAGATGGTGTGCAGGGCGATGGTTTCCGACATGACCGGCACGCCCGACAGGCCCAGGCGCGAGGCCAACGGGCCGCTGTGGGCCACGCCGCCGCGGCCGATGTGGGCGTCCTGCGGGCGCAGCCACACGGTGTAGCCGAAGGTCTTGGCATACTGCATGGCGCGCAGCAGCACGGTGGTGTCCAGCACCGGCACCTCGGCCTGCGAGAAGCCGATGCAGCCGGCTTCGGTCAGCTCGGCCATTTCGGTGAGCGCCTGGCCCTTCAAGCCCATGGTCAGCGCGCCCAGCGGATGCACGTTGGCCTGGTCGAGGATGCGCGCGCGGTGCTTGAGCATCTCGACCAGGCCCGGCTCGTCCAGCACCGGGTCGGTGTCCGGCGGGCAGACCAGGGTGGTCACGCCGCCCTGCATCGCCGCCTGCATTTCCGATTCCAGCGTCGCCTTGTATTCGTAGCCCGGCTCGCGCAGGCGCGCTGACAGGTCGACCAGGCCGGGGGCGACCACCAGGCCGGTCGCGTCAAACGTCTGGTCGGCGCTGAAGCCGTCAGGGGCCTTGCCGAGGGCGGCGATCTTGCCGTCGGCAATAAACAGATCCTGTACGGCGTCGATGCCGTTCGCCGGGTCGATCACCCGGCCGTTCTTGATGTGGTAGTTCATCCGTGCGAATTTCACGCCCTGCCTCCCGCCAAAATGCTCATCACCGCCATGCGTACCGCAATGCCGAAGGTCACCTGCGGCAGGATCACCGCCTGGTTGCCGTCGGCCACCGCCGAGTCGATCTCGACGCCGCGGTTCATCGGGCCCGGGTGCATCACGATCGCATCCGGCTTGGCCAGCGCCAGGCGCTCCGGGGTCAGGCCGTAGCTCTTGAAGTACTCCTGCGCCGAAGGCAGCAGCGCGCCGCTCATGCGTTCGTTCTGCAGGCGCAGCATGATGATGACGTCGACGTCCTTCAGGCCCTCGTCCATGTTCGTGAAGGTACGCACGCCCATTTCGGCCAGGCCGCCCGGCAGCAGCGTATGCGGGCCGATGGCGCGCACTTCCGGCACGCCCAGGGTGGTCAGCGCATGGATGTCCGAGCGCGCCACGCGGCTGTGCAGGATGTCGCCGACGATCGCCACCCGCAGGTTGGTGAAGTCCTTCTTGTAGTGGCGGATCGTGTACATGTCGAGCAGGCCCTGGGTCGGGTGCGCGTGGCGGCCGTCGCCGGCGTTCACGACGTGCACGTGCGACTGCCCGGTCTCGACCAGGTGCTTGGCGATCAGGTAGGGCGCGCCGGACTGCGCGTGGCGCACCACGAACATGTCGGCGTGCATGGCCGACAGGTTGTCGATGGTGTCGAGCAGCGACTCGCCCTTGCTGGCCGACGAGGCCTGGATGTTCAGGTTGATGACGTCGGCCGACAGGCGCTTGGCGGCGATCTCGAAGGTGGTGCGGGTGCGGGTGCTGTTTTCGAAGAACAGGTTGAACACGCTCTTGCCGCGCATCAGCGGCACCTTCTTGACCTCGCGGTCGGAAATGCCCACGAAGCTCGAGGCGGTGTCGAGGATGTGGTTGATGACCGACTTGGGCAGTCCTTCGATGGTGAGCAGGTGCTGCAGCTCCCCGTTCTTGTTCAGTTGCGGGTTAAGAAAGATCTTGGACATTGTCTTCTTCAATGGTCAGCGAAAGTTGGCCGGCGTCGTCGCGCTGCAGGCACAGCGACTGCTGCGGCGCCAGCTCGGCGCGGGTGCCGACGTAGTCGGGCGCCACCGGCAGCTCGCGCCCGCCGCGGTCGGCCAGGGCCGCCAGGCGGATGCAGGCCGGGCGACCGTAGTCGAACAGCACGTTGATCGCGGCGCGCACGGTGCGGCCGGTCTGCAGCACGTCGTCCACCAGCACCACCGTCGCGCCGTCGACCGGGAAGCGGATGTGGGTCGGCTTCACATCTGGGTGCAGGCCCTTCTTGGCGTAGTCGTCGCGGTAGAACGAGACGTCGATGGTGCCGAAGCGGCCGGTCAGGTCGAGGTCGCGCGCGAGGCGTTCGGCCAGCCAGGCGCCGCCCGAGTGGATGCCGACGATGGCGGCATCGGGCACGCCGTCCAGGCCGGCGCGGACCTGGCCCAGCAGCTCGCGGTACAGCGCTTCCGCATCGTAGTCTTGATTAGATGTTGGCATGAGCGTCAAAGTATTGTTGCAAAATGATGGCGGCCGCCTTGGCGTCGATGATCTCGCCGCGCCGTTGCGGAATCACGGCGGACGAATAGCGCTCGTCGACGAGTTCGACAGGCAGGTTGAAGCGGCCGTGGAGCTGGTTGGCGAAGCGCCGGCTGCGCAGGGTCATGTCATGCTCGGCGCCGTCGGGATGGCGCGGCTCGCCGACCACGAGGCGGGCCGGCTTCCATTCGTTGATGAGCTCGCCGATGACCTGGAAACGGGTGGCGTTGTCGACCGCCTTGATGACGGTCAACGGTTGGGCTTGCCCCGTGAGGGTGTTACCCATGGCAATGCCGATGCGTTTGACACCGAAGTCAAATCCAAAAACGATGTCAACCATCAGGGTTCGAAGCCCCCCTTATGCATGGCCGGCTTCAGTCGCTAGCATTAAAGGATCGATTCCCAGCAGTTTGATGGCGGCGGTATAGCGTTCCTCGATCGGCAGGTCGAACAGGACCTTGGCGTCGGCGCCCACGGTGAGCCAGCCGTTGCGCGAGAGTTCTTCTTCGAGCTGTCCCGGGCTCCAGCCGGCATAGCCGATCGAGACCAGCATGCGGGCCGGGCCGGAGCCGCTGGCGACGGCTTCCAGCACGTCGATCGAGGTGGTGAAGGCGACGTCGTCGGTGACGGAGAGCGAGGACGAAAAGCGTCCGCCCGGCGAATGCAGCACGAAGCCGCGGTCGTCCTGCACCGGGCCGCCGAACATGATGGGCTGGTCCACCACCGAGGAGCGCAAGCCCGGAGCGAGCTTCAGGTCGACGCGGTCGAACAGCACTTCCATCGTCATGTCGGTCGGCTTGTTGATGACCACGCCAAGCACGCCCTTCTCGTTGTGCTCGCAGACATAGACGACGGTGCCGCCGAAGATCGGATCCTGGATCGAGGGCATCGCGATCAAGAAATGGTTGGCGAGGTTCAGCCCTGAAGAAGCCGGGCTGATCTTACCGAGCGTTTCACTCTGTTCCGGTGGCATGCCGGGCATCGGGTGAGTGCTGCCAACTTTACTTTTTTTCATACGCTTACTCTCACATGGGCCCACTCAGGTTTGACCGCGAAGTGTCCACAAAACAACGTTACGCTTTTCGATAGTTTACACCGAATCGCCCCTGGGCCGATGGAAGCGCCCCGATAGACCCTCGATGCATACCCTGGAAGCCCGCCAGACCGACCCGGATCTGTCCCGCCCAGCTGCAAACGCAGTTCTGTTAGGACGAATCCTACCCAGTAAAATCGGCCGCCACCTTGACCCTGCACACGATGATGAATATGAGCAACTCCCTGGTCTGGTTCCGGCGTGACTTGCGGGCATTCGACCATGCAGCCCTTCACCAGGCCTTGACCTCGTCTAATTGTGTGTATTGCGTTTTCGTGTATGACAGCGACATTCTCGACCCGCTGCCGCGCGATGACCGCCGTGTGCGGTTCATCCACGCCAGCCTGGCCAGCCTCGAGGCCGAGCTGCGTCGGCTCGGCGCTTATTTGATTGTGCGGCAGGGCCGCCCTCTTGAAGTGGTCCCGGCGCTCGCCACCGAATTGGGTGTCGACGCGGTGTTCGTATGTGCCGATTATGAACCCGACGCGGTGGATCGCGACGCACGGATGAAAGCCCGCTTGGCAGCCGATGGTAGGAAATTTCTGAGCTTCAAGGACCAGGTCGTCTTCGAACAGGACGAGGTGCTGACCTTGGCCAAGGGACCGTTCTCGGTGTTCACTCCCTACAAAAACGCCTGGCTCAAGCGCCTGGCCGGCATGCCCGAGGCGCTGGCCGCGTATCCGGTCGACCCGTATGCGCAGGCCTTCGCGCCCGCGCCGGCCGACACGCCGCCCCTGCCCTCGCTGGCCGAGATCGGCTTCGAAGCGGGCGAGCCGCCGCTGCCGGCCGGCATGGAGGGCGCCGAGGAACTGTTCGAACGCTTCATCGCGCACATCGCCGATTACGGCCGGGCGCGCGATTTCCCCTCGGAGGACGGCACCTCGCGCCTGTCCACCCACCTGCGCTTCGGCACCACCTCGATCCGCCACCTGGTGCGCACGGCGCGCCAGATGATCGAGAACGGCGCAGGCGGCGCCGGCGCCTCGGTATGGCTGTCGGAACTCATCTGGCGCGATTTTTACTCGATGATCCTGGCGCGCAACCCGCAGCTCGTCACCCGCTCGTTCAAGCCGGCCTTCGATGCGCTGGCCTGGGAAACCGGAGAGGAGGCCGATGCGCTGTTCGCGGCCTGGTGCGAAGGACGCACCGGCTATCCGCTGGTGGACGCGGCGATGGCGCAGCTGAACCGCACGGGCTTCATGCACAACCGGCTGCGCATGGTGACGGCGAGCTTCCTCACCAAGGACCTCGGGATCGACTGGCGGCGCGGGGAACGCTATTTCGCGCTCAAGCTGAACGACTACGAACTGGCCTCGAACAACGGCGGCTGGCAGTGGGCGGCGTCGACCGGCTGCGACGCGCAGCCGTGGTTCCGGATCTTCAATCCGGTGGCGCAGTCGCAGCGTTTCGATGCGCACGGGGAGTTCATTCGGGAGTGGGTGCCGGCGCTCGAACGTTTAGGCGCGAAGGAGATTCATGCGCCGTGGCTGGTCGATGCGGCGGTGCTGGCGGAGCGCGGCGTCGTGCTGGGGCGGGATTATCCCTTGCCGGTCGTCGACCATGACGTGGCGAGGAAGCGGACGCTGGAAAGGTTTGCGGTGGTGAAGAAGGCTGCGGGTTGATCACGCAAAATTGGGTTCCGGCCTTCGCCGGAACGACGGCTCTTCAGCTAGTGGAACAAACGTTGTTAGCACTACTCGACCGTACACTCAAACAACGTCGTCCCGGCGAAGGCCGGGACCCAAGTTCGTGCCGCAGCCCTTAGCTCTTCACTTTGTCCAGCAAACTCTCAATCGCCGCCACCAGCACCTCTTCCTGATACGGCTTCCCGAAGTAGGCATTCACGCCCAGCCCCAGCGCCACATTGCGGTGCTTGTCCGCCGTCCGCGAGGTGATCATGATGATCGGAATCCCCCTGGTCGCCTCCCTGCTGCGCAGCTCGCGCGTCAGGTCGAAGCCATCCATGCGCGGCATCTCGATATCCACCAGCATCAAATCCGGCCGCGACGCCTCGATCTGCTCGAGGGCGTCGACGCCGTCCTTGGCCAGCATCACCCGGTAGCCTTCGCGCTCGAGCAGGCGCTGGGTCACGCGGCGCACGGTGATCGAGTCGTCCACCACCATGATGGCGGCTTTCCGTTCCGGCTGCGCCTCCTCGACGATGTCCGCTGCCTGCGCCGCAGGACGCTGGGCCAGCGCCACCGGATCGAGGATCAGCACGATCTCGCCCGTGCCCAGCACCGTGGCGCCGGCGATACCCGGCAGCTTCGAGAGCTGCGGGCCGATGTTCTTGACCACCACTTCGCGGTTGCCCAGCACCTCGTCCACGCGCAGCGCGATGCGCCCGCCGGCGCCGTGCACGACCAGCACCGGGTTCAGGCGCTGCAGCGCGCCGCCCTTGCCTTCGCCCAGCAGCACGGCGAGCGTGTGCAGGGCGTGCGGCTGGCCGGCCACGGCGATCGCGCCGGCAGCCTGCGCCGCGCCCAGTTCGGCATCGCGCACCTGTAGCACCTGCTCGACCAGGGTCGCCGGCAAGGCATGGGTGCGCCCGCCGCTCGCGACCAGCACCACCTGGGCCACCGCCAGCGTCAGGGGCAGGTGGATGGCGAAGCGCGTGCCCTTGCCTGGCTCGGTCGAGACCAGCACGCGGCCGCCCAGCGCCTGCGCCTCGGAGCGCACCACGTCCATGCCGACGCCGCGTCCGGCCAGCTCGGTGAGCGTGTCGGCGGTTGAGAAGCCCGGCTCGAAAATCAGTTCGGCCGCTTCCTGGTCGTTCACGACCTGGCCCGGCCCCAGCAGGCCCAGGTCGCGCGCCTTGGCGCGGATGCGCTCCAGGTCGAGCCCGGCGCCGTCGTCGCTGAAGACGATCGCCACTTCGTTGCCGTGCTGGCTCACCTGCACCAGCACCTCGCCGGTTTCGGGCTTGCCGGCCTCCGCGCGTGCGGCGCGCGCCTCGATGCCGTGCACGATTGCATTGCGCAGCAGGTGCTCGAAGGGCGCCGCCATCTGTTCCAGCACGCTGCGGTCGATTTCCACCGAGCCGCCGCGGATGTCGAGGTTGACGCGTTTCTCGAGTTCCTTCGCGGTCTGGCGCGCGATCCGGAACAGGCGCTCGGCCAGGTTCGCAAACGGCACCATGCGCACCCGCATCAGGTCGCGCTGCAGGTCGCGCGTCATGCGCGATTGCGCCGCCAGGTCTTCGGCGGCGCTGTCCACCGTGCGCGACAGGCTGTCGTGGAAGGCTTCGACGTCGTTCACGCTCTCGGCCATCATGCGCGTCAGTTCCTGCAGGCGCGTGAAGCGGTCGAACTCGAGCGGGTCGAACTTCTCCTCGCCGGCGATCGACAGGGTGGACGCGATCTGCGACTCGGCCTGCATCTCGATCTCGCGCATCTGGCGGCGCAGGCGGTCGAGGTTGTCCGAGAAGTCGGACAAGGCGCCCTTGAGCACGCCGACCTGGTTTTCCAGGCGCGAACGCGAGATCGACACCTCGCCGGCCTGGTTGACGACGCGGTCGAGGATGTCGGCGCGCACCCGCACCAGCGGCGCGCGGCTGCCCGGCTGCTCGGCGGGCGCCGGTACGGCTGCAGGCGCCGCCATTGCTGCGGGCTGCTGCAGCTGTTCGAACAGCAGCAGGGCCCCGTCATAGTTCGCCAGCAGCTCGTCGAACGCCGCCGGCGTGGTGGTGCCGGCGTGCACCATGTTCTCGATCTGGGTTTCCAGCTCGTGGGTGTGCTGGCCGAGGCGCATCGCGCCGGCCATGCGGGCGCTGCCCTTCACCGTGTGCAGCGCGCGCAGCAAGCCCTGGGCGATGGCATGGTCCTGCGGGTTCTGCTGCCACTGGCGCAGGCCGTTGCCGATCTGCGGGAACAGGTCGGCGCCCTCTTCCAGGAACACCGGCAGCAGGTCCGGGTCGAGTTCGTCGGTGAAGGCCGGGCTGGTGGCCAGCACGCTGTCGGCCGCGGCAGGCGCCGGCGCCGGCGCGGGTTCCGGCACCGGCTCCGGGACCATGTCCAGCACCGCCGCCACGCTTTCCGGCGCCGCATCGAGCACCGCCTCGTCCGGCGTGACCGCGACAAAAGCCGGCGCCGGCTGCGCCGGCGCGGCCTGGTCGAGGGCCGGGGCGGCAAACGGGTCGTCGAGGAAGCTGTCGAACAGGTCGTCGATCTCGTCGGCCACGCGCTCCTGCTTCTGTTCTTCGCGCGGCGCAGCTAGCTGCTCGAGCGGAGGCGGCGCGGCCAGGATCTCGCCGTAGGCGGAGGCGAACAAGGCGTCGAGCGTTACGGCCAGCTCCGGATCGACTTCGCCATACACGCTTGCCGCCTGCTGGCTGGCCAGGCGCGCCAGCAGCGTGTCGAGCTGGGCGATCAGCTCCGGCTGGGCCGGGGGCAGTTCGCCGAGGGCGAACACCTGCAGCATCGTGCGCACGCGCGACAGGGTCGACTCCAGCAGTTCACGGCCGTCGTCGTCGAGCGCCGGGCCCGGCGCCGCCAGCTTTTCCAGCACCAGCTCGAGCGCATGGGCGACGTCGCGCAGCGCGGTGTAGCCGACCGTGGACGAGGTGCCGGCCAGGGTGTGCGCCGCCTTCAGGGCCTCCGGCGAAGCGCGCCGTTCCGGTTCCGCGCGCCAGTCCTCGAAGTCCTGCGCCAGCAGCTCCACCAGGGTCTCGGCCTCGTCGAGGTAGATCGTGTACAGGCCGAGCGGGATCTCCAGGCCGCCGATGCGTTTGGTGTCCGCCAGGGGCTCGGGTTCGGGCTCGAGGATATCCTCGAGCACCGGCACCGGGATCTCCTCAGGCGCACCGCCCTCCAGCACCCGCGCCGCGGCCGCAACCAGCGCCGCGCTGTCGCGCTGCGCTGCGCCGCCGGCGGCCAGTTCGGCCACCCAGGCGGACAGTTCCGCATGCGCCTGGCGCAGCAGGCCCAGGAGCTCGGGGGTGGCGCTGCGCGCCTCGGCCAGCCACAGGTTCATGACGCGCTCGACCGCGGCGGCGCCTTCGGCAAAGCTGTCCAGGCTCACCATGCGGCTGCTGCCCTTGAGCGTGTGGAAGCCCCGGCGCAGCAGGGTCAAGGTCTCCTGGCTGCCCGGATTGCTCTCGGCCTGGGGCAGCGCTTCCAGCACGAAGCCCAGCACTTCCTGGGCCTCCAGGATGAAGATCTCGAGCAGTTCCGACTCGATGGTCGCTTCCTGCTGCCGTGCTTCCTGCGTCGCGGCTTCCTGGGCCGGGACCGGCTCCGGCGCCGCCTCGACGAATTCGAAGGGCAGCTCGCGCAGCAGGCGTTTTTCGAGGTCGAAGGTGAAGCGCCCCCTGGCCGCCTCGCTGTCCTGCGCCAGCAGGTCGGTGAAGAAGCCGAGCGCGCCGATGTTCTGCGCGATGTTGTGCAGCACGGCGGACTGCGTGCTTACCTCGCCGGCGCTGGCCTCCAGGGTCCGTACCTCGCCGGCGACGTGGCGCACGGCCTGCACGGCCTGTTCCTGGTCGAGGATGGCCAGGGCGCCCTGCAGCTGGTGCAGCACCGGCTCGGCCTGGGCCAGCACCTCGCGCCTGGCCGGGTTGTCGTAGTAATCGTCGAGCAGCTTCTCGACCTGGCGCAGGCCGGCCTTGATCTCGCCGGCCAGCACCGCCACGGTCTGGCCCTGCTGGATCTGGCGCGCCAGTTCTCCCTGCCACTGCGGCGCATCCGGCGGGGTCTCGCCGGCGGCCAGCGCCAGCAGTCGCGCGCCGACCGCTTCGGCATTCTCGGCAAAATCCTCGGGCAGCTGGCGCAGCTGGTCCAGGCCGTTCTCGACGAACAGCATGGCGGTGGCCATCTCGAGCTTGACCTCGTCGCTGCGGCCGGCCTGCATGGCGTCCGTCGCGGCGCGGCCGAGTTCGCGCATCAGCTGGGCCAGGGCGGGGGCGCCCAGCTTTTCGCTGGCGCCGGCCAGGCGCGAGAGCTGCTCGTTGAAATCTTCCTCGACCTCGAGGTCGCCCTCGGTGGCGATGCGGTCCCAGTCCGACTTGGTGCGGGCCAGCGCCTCGCGCGCCTCCTGCAAGGTGGCCTGGTCGATGCGCCCGTAATGGCGCGCGGCGTAGTCGTGCGGCACCAGGCCGTCCAGGCCGCAGGCCTGGCGCAGGCGCTGGGCGTCCGGGTTCGGCTGGGCGGCTGCCGCGACGAAGAACAGCGCGTCGCGCAGCATCGCGTCCGGCGTGCCGCCCTGCCCCTGCGACAGGCGGCGCAGCTGCAGGTTGACCTGGCCGAGCAGCTGCTTCACATACAGGTCGCTATCGATCTGGCCGTCGGCCACCACGCCGGCAAAGGCGTGCAGCGCCTGCCAGAACAGGCGCGCGCGCGGCTCTTCCTGGCTGGCCGCGATGGGCGCCAGCGCATCGCGCATGCCGGCCGCGTGCTGTGCGTCCCCGCTCTTCAGGTAGGGCAGCAGCGCTTTTTCGAAACGCGCGCGGCAGGCCGCGACGTCCGGTTTGTCGCCGGATGGGGGCGTATCCAGTTCGACACCCTTGCCGAGGTCGGCCGGCAGCAGGTCGGACGGGTGGATGCGTTCCACGCCCAGCTGCTCCTGCAGGTCGCGGTAATAGGGGAACAGGCGCGCCGGCTGCTGCCGGCTGCCGGCCAGCAGCTCGTCGAGGTATTCGACCAGGGCCTGGTAGGCGTCCTGCACGGTCTTGACCGCGTCAAGCGTGCACGCGACCCGCCCATCCTTGAAGGCGTCGATCAGCTGTTCGGCCGCGCCGCCCAGCACCGCGGCGCCTTCCACGTCCACCAGCTGCAGGGCGCCGTCGGCCTGGTGCAGGTGGGTCTTCGCGTGCAGCAGCAGGGTCGGCTGCGCTTCCAGGCTGCGCCCGGCCGCATCGCGCAGGGCCGTGCCCGAGCGCCCCAATGCATCCCTGATCTCGCCGATCACCCAGGACAGGGGACCGGTATCGAAGGCTGGCATGCGTTGGGAAGATGGGTTCGTCATGGGCTCGGTTACAGGTGATGATGCTGGTTATGCCGCCACGCGGAAGCGCGACACGGAATCCTTCAGTTCCTGGGCCAGCAGCGCCAGTTCGCGGATCGACTGCGCCGTCTGGCGCGTGCCGCCCTGGGTCTGCTCGGTCACCGAGAGGATATGCTGCATATTATGGGCCACACCGTTGGCGGACGTCGCCTGCCGTTCAGCAGCGCCGGAAATCTCCTGGATCAGCTCCGCCAGGCGGTTCGACACGCGCGAGATGTCGATCAGCGCCGCACCGGCCGCATCGGACAGGCGCGCGCCCTCGACCACGCCCTGGGTCGACTGTTCCATTGCCGCCACGGCGTCGTGGGTGTCGGCCTGGATGGTGCGCACCAGCGCGCCGATGCCCTTGGCCGCCTCGGCCGAGCGCTCCGCCAGGCGCTGCACCTCTTCCGCCACCACCGAGAAGCCGCGCCCGGCCTCGCCCGCCGACGCGGCCTGGATCGCCGCGTTCAGCGCCAGCACGTTGGTCTGTTCGGTGATGTCCGAGATCAGGTCGGTGATCTCGCCGATCTCCTGCGAGGATTCGCCCAGGCGCTTGATGCGCTTCGAGGTTTCCTGGATCTGCTCGCGGATCTCGTTCATGCCCAGGATCGCGTTCTGCACGGCGCGCGCGCCCTGCTCCGCCGCCGCCACCGACTGGCGCGCCACGTCGGCCGATTCGGTGGCCGAACGCGACACCTCGGAAATCTCGGTGGCCATGCGCAGCACCGTGCTCGATGCTTCCTGGATCTCGTGCGACTGGGCGTCGGCCGCGCCCAGCAGCTCGGTCGACACCGCCTGGGCGCCGCCGGCGGCGCGCGTCACCTGCTCGGCGGTCCTGATGACGCGCAGCACCAGCTCGCGCAGTTCCTCGACCGTGTAGTTGACCGAGTCGGCGATCGCGCCGGTGATGTCTTCCGAGACGGTGGCGTGCACGGTCAGGTCGCCGTCCGCCACTTCCTGCAGTTCGTTCATCAGGCGCAGGATCGCCGCCTGGTTCTGGTCGTTGGTGGCCTTGGCTTCCTCTTCCTTGGCCTGGGCCAGCTGGCGCATCGCCTCGGCCTCGCGGCGGCGCGCTTCGGCGCCGCGCGCGCGGTTGCGCGAGTCCAGCAGCATCACGCGGCTGATGCTGCCGCCCATGGCCAGGGTGAAGATCGAGGCGCCGACCAGCAGCCAGAACCAGCCGCTCCTGGTGTCCAGCGCGCTGCGGTACAGGAGCTGCGCCCGGGCCAGGGTCGAGCGCAGGCCCTCGTTGTCGCGCGCGATGACCTGCTCGGCGGCGTGGGAGGCGTTGAACTTGTGCCCGTTGGTGGAGAGCGGCGCCAGGCCTTCCTGCCAGCCCTTGTAGGCGGTGCGCGCATCGACGACGCGCTCGCGCAGGACGGGATCGATGCCGGCGCCGTTGCCGTCGGCCAGGCTGTCGAGCAGCGCGCCCAGTTCGGCGCCGTCGCGCACGATGGCGCGGGCGGCCTCGCGGTGGGCCGCGCCCGGCGCCAGGAAGGCATGGGTCGACACCGACAGGCGCTCGGCCAGCGCGGCCAGGCGGCCAAGGGCGGCGTTGCCGGGCTGCTTGTCGGCGATCGATTGCAGCTCCTTGGCGAGCGGCTCGAACTTGTCGACGCTGGCGCCGAAGCCGACCAGGTGGCGCTTGTTGCCGACGATGGTGGTGGCGGCCGCGTTCGAGGCGACCCAGGCCGAGCGCGCCTTGGCAAGCAGCGATTGCAGCTCGCCGGAGGACGCGGGAATGGCCTTGCCGTCGGCCTGGCCGCCGCGCGCCAGCAGTTGCAGCAGGCGGCCGACTTCGGCGCGGCTGTCGTCGAGTTCGTTGAAGGCGCCCATCTCGCCGCGCAGGGCGTTCGGTGCGGCCTTGGCCACGCGCTGGGCATGCATCAGGGCGTCGGAGGCGATCTGGCCCTGGTTCGAGACCACGTCGGTGCGCGCGGCGTTCTGCCACATCGACAGCACGGTCAGCAGGATACCGGCCACGAAGGCGGCCAGCACCAGGCGCAGCTGGCGCGACAGCGACAGGTGGCCGATCAGCGGCAGGCGCAGCTCGTCGCCGTCGCCGGCGGATTCACCCGCGCCCGGCTGGGATTTGCGCGGGCGGGTGCTGCCGAGGCGGCGCGCGGCGGCGTCGGCCGAGCCATGCGCGGCGCCGTCATGGGAAGGCGGCGCCAGCACGCCGGGGCCGAACTGGGTGTCGGGCGAGGCCAGCACGGTATCGTCGTCCGCGCTGTCCTTCGAGAATACGTTCATGCTGAGTTTCGAGGCGAATCCCATACCGGCTCCTGGTCCTGCTTTTGTTGTATTGGTTAGCTGCGTCCGTCCGGCTGCTGCGCCACGTGCAGGAAGCGCTCTTCCCGCACCAGGGCCGCCAGCGAGAGCGGCGTCCACAGCTGGTCGTCGGCGTCGCGCAGGACCTCACCCTCGCGTTGCATGCCGGCCGCCTGGCGCAGGCCGTACACGCGGTCGGCCAGCAGCGCGCAGTTGAAGCCGAGCGTGGGGGCGAAGGTGACGAGACGGGCGGACGGCCCCGAGGCCGGCTGTCCTTCCTCGCCGAGGTAGCGCGCCAGGTCGATGACGCCGACCAGGGTGCCGCGCACGTTGGCCAGGCCCAGGTACCAGGGCTGGGTCAGGGGCACGCGCGCCAGCGGCACCGGCGACACGATTTCACCGGCTTCCAGCAGGTCGAGCAGGTAGCGGGTGCCGCCCACCTGCATGCCGAGCTGCTGGATCGGCGCGCCGCCGCCGCCCTTGGCCGCCTGCATGCGTTCGAGGAGCTGCTCCTGGTATTCGCGCAGGCGGGTGCGGCGTGCCGCAGGGTCGAGCCTGGCCTCGCCCCCGCTCATGCTGCGGCGGCCGCCGGCCCGGCGTCGAGCGAGGCGATGCTGGCCAGCAGCAGCGCCGGGTCGACCGGCTTGATCAGGTAGTCCTTGGCGCCCTGACGCATGCCCCAGATGCGGTCGGTTTCCTGGTTCTTGCTGCTGCAGATGATGACCGGGATCTTGCTGAGCTCGGGGTCGCGCGCGATCGAGCGCGTCACCTGGAAGCCGTTCGCGCCGGGCATGACCACGTCCATCAGGATCAGCTGCGGGCGCTCGGCGCGGATCTTGTCGATCGCCTCTTCGCCGTTGACGGCGGTGCTCACGGCATAGCCGGCGCGCGCCAGGATGTCGGTCAGGTAGAAGCGTTCGGTCGGGGAATCGTCGACGATCAGGATGTGTTGAATGGCCACCTTGGGCTCCGGGGTCGGTAATCGGTCAAGCCTTCGCCGCCGTGTGCTCGCGCACCGCGGCCAGCAGGCTGTCCTTGGAAAATGGTTTGGTGAGGTAGGCGCTGGCGCCCACCATGGCGCCGCGCGCACGGTCGAACAGGCCGTCCTTGGACGACAGCATCAGCACCGGGGTGGCGTGGAAACGCGCGCTCTTCTTGATCAGGGCGCAGGTCTGGTAGCCATCGAGGCGCGGCATCAGGATGTCGCAGAACACCAGCGCAGGGTGATGGTCGTTGATCTTGGCCAGCGCATCGAAGCCGTCATCGGCCAGCACCACCTGGTAGCCGGCCTGGGTCAGGAAGATTTCGGCGGAACGGCGGATCGTGCTGCTGTCGTCGATCACCATGATGGTCAGGCCGGTTGGGTGCGGCGATGTCGTCATTTTCGTTTCACTTCAGCATGAAGCGCCACGATAGCACAGGGTTTTCGCCTTGTGCGTGATGTGTTGCAATACGTCAACTATGGAGTTCACATTCCCGTAACATCCTGCAAACACACATGTTTTTGACACAATCTTAAATAGCGGTCATCTCGAAATCGTCCTTGCGGGCGCCGCACTCCGGGCAGGTCCAGTTCATCGGCACATCGGCCCAGCGGGTGCCCGGTGCGATGCCGTCGTCCGGGGCGCCGGCGGCCTCGTCATAGACCCAGCCGCAGATCAGGCACATCCAGGTCTGGAAGGGGGCCGTCGAATCGTTACTCACAATATGCTTCCTCGGTAAAGTAAAATGGAGAGTCGCGTATATTAATCCAGGCGTCGTGCAAAACCAAACCTTACCCCTGATCCTGACATTTGGCGTGTCCGACCCGGTCGGCGCGCTCGGCGTGCAGGCCGACCTGGCCGCCTTCGCCGCACACGGATGCCACGGCTTGTCGGTGGTCGCCGGGCTGCTGGTCGCCGACAGCGCCAAGGTGGAAAACCTGCACGAAGTCGACAGCGACTGGATGGCCGACCAGGCCCGGGTCCTGCTCGAGGACATGCCGGTAGCCGCCTTCAAGGTCGGCGCCGTGGCCACCGTGCTGCAGCTGGCGGCGATCGCCGAGATCGTGTCCGACTATCCGGACGCGCCCCTGATCCTCGACCCTTTCCTGTCCGCCCTGCCCGACTCGGGCCTGGCCGACGAAGAGATGCTGTCCGCGATCCGCTCCATCCTGGCGCCCCAGACCACCGTCCTGATGCTGTCGCAGTCGGAGCTGGGCCGCATGGCCGAGACCTGGCGCGAGGTGCCCGACGAGGGCGAAGAGAGCGCGGATGCCCTGCTGGCGGACGTCGCCGAACTGACCAATGCCGGCTGCCAGTACGTGCTCGTCACCGGCACCCGCGACAAGGATGGCACCTGCTCCAACACCCTGTTCGACGCCGACGGCGTGGTCGCCAAGGTCGAGTACCAGCACCTGCCGGGGCCTTTCGTCGGCGCCGGCAACACCTATTCGGCGGCCTTCACCGCCCTGATGGCCTGCGGCATGGAAGCGCCGCAGGCGCTGTTCGCCGCCCAGGAGTACACCACCGGCGCGCTCGAACACGCCCAGCGCTTCGGCATGGGCAAGTTCATTCCCAACAAATTCTACCGGGGCTGAACAAGTCCCCTTCGCTACCATGACTGACACCCAGCCTTCCATCTCAAAGAACGACCAACTGTTCGCCCGCGCCCAGCAAACCACGCCGGGCGGCGTGAATTCGCCGGTGCGCGCCTTCCGCTCGGTGGGCGGCACGCCGCGCTTCATCACCCGCGCCGAGGGCCCGTATTTCTGGGATGCCGACGGCAAGCGCTACATCGACTACATCGGTTCCTGGGGTCCGGCCATCGTCGGCCACGCGCACCCGCAGGTGATCAAGGCGGTGCAGGAAGCCGCAAGCCGGGGCCTGTCCTTCGGCGCCCCGACCGAGGGCGAGATCGAGATCGCCGAAGAGATCTGCCGCCTGGTGCCGTCGATCGAACAGGTGCGCCTGGTCTCGTCGGGCACCGAGGCGACCATGAGCGCGCTGCGCCTGGCGCGCGGCGCCACCGGACGCGACAAGATCGTCAAGTTCGAAGGCTGCTACCACGGCCACGCCGATTCGCTGCTGGTGAAGGCCGGTTCCGGCCTGCTCACCTTCGGCAACCCGACCTCGGCCGGCGTGCCGGAAGACTTCGTGAAGCACACCCTGGTCCTCGACTACAACAACATCCCGCAGCTGGAAGACGCCTTTGCCTCGATGGGCGACACCATCGCCTGCGTGATCGTGGAGCCGGTGGCCGGCAACATGAACCTGATCCGCGCCACGCCGGAATTCCTGCAGCGCATGCGCGAGCTGTGCACCGAGTACGGCACGGTCCTGATCTTCGACGAAGTGATGTGCGGCTTCCGCGTGGGCCTGGGCGGCGCCCAGGAGATGTACGGCATCAGGCCGGACCTGACCGCGCTGGGCAAGGTGATCGGCGGCGGCCTGCCGGTGGCGGCTTTCGGGGGCCATGCGGAGCTGATGCAGAAGATGGCGCCGCTCGGCCCGGTGTACCAGGCCGGCACCCTGTCGGGCAACCCGGTGGCGGTGGCGGCCGGCATGACGACCCTGAAGCTGATCCAGGAGCCGGGCTTCTACGAGAAGCTGGGTGCGGCAAGCAGCCGCCTGGTGAAGGGCCTGACCGAGGCGGCGCAGGAGAACGACATTCCCTTCTGCGGCGACGCGGTGGGCGGCATGTTCGGCTTCTACTTCTCGAACAGCATCCCGTCGACCTACGGCCAGATGATGGCGGGCGATAAGGAGCGCTTCAACCGCTTCTTCCACGGCATGCTGGACGAGGGCGTGTATTTTGCGCCGGCCATGTTCGAGGCCGGTTTCGTGTCGGCCCAGCACAGCGATGCGGTGATCGACGAGACGGTCGAGGCGGCGCGCCGGGTGTTCAAGCGCATCGGCTGACCAGGCTGTAGAAAAAAAACCGGGCGGGGAAATAGTATTTCACCGCCCGTTTCTTTTTGAAATTTTATTTCATCAGCGCAGCCAGCCGCGGCGCTGGAAGTACAGCAGCGGCGCCGCGATCGCCGCCACCATCAGGCCCAGGGCGAAGGGATAGCCGTAGGCCCATTCGATCTCCGGGAAGACCTTGAAGTTCATGCCATAGATGCTGGCGATCAGGGTCGGCGGCAGGAAGGCCACCGAGGCCACCGAGAAGATCTTGATGATCTTGTTCTGGTTGATGTTGATGAAACCGACAGTGGCATCCATCAGGAAGTTCACCTTGTCGAACAGGAAGGACGTGTGGCCGTCCAGCGATTCGATGTCGCGCAGGATCTGGCGCGCTTCCTCGAACTGGTCGGCGTTGAGCAGCCGGCCGCGCATCAGGAAGCTGACCGCGCGCCGCGTGTCCATCATGTTGCGGCGGATCCGGCCGTTCAAGTCTTCCTCGTGCGCGATCGCGTTCAGCGCGGCGGCCGCGTCCTGGTCGGTGAATTCCTTCTGCAGCACGCGGGTGGAAACTTCTTCCAGCGCCTCGTAGATGCCCTCCAGCGCGTCCGCCGAGTACTCGGCGTCGGTCGCGTACAGGTCGAGCAGCACGTCCATGTAGTCTTCGATCGAGCCGGGACGCGAGCGCGCGCGCAGGCGCACCAGGCGGAACACCGGCAGGTCGTCGTTGTGCACCGAGAACAGGATTTTCCCGGACAGGATGAAAGCGACCGTGACCACCCGCGAGGGGCCGTCCTCTTCCTCGAGCAGGAAGTCGGTGCGCAGGTGCAGGTCGCCGTTCTCGGCTTCGTAGTAGCGGGCCGAGGCCTCGATGTCCGACACCTCGTCCTCGCCCGGCAGCGTCACCCCATAGGTCGTCTTGACCAGGATGCGCTCCTCGTCGGTGGGCTCGTTCAGGTCGACCCAGACCGGCGTCACATTCTCCAGGTCTTCGCGCGAGTCGACGCTGACCTGGTTCAGGCGGCCATTTTGTAGGACAAATACGTTGATCATGCGCTTTTCTCGGCCGGGATTCGAAAACTGCCGCAAGTGTAACCGACAGCCCCGGCAAGCGGCCACCCCGTAACGACAATTTCGTCACAGGACGGCGGCGCTCAGCGCTCAGGGCAGCTCGGCGAAACGCATCTGGCGCTGGATCGCGTTGGCGCGGCGCGCAAGGTAATTGGTCACGCCGCGCTTGTCGTAGTAGCGCGGGTTGGGCAGCATCACCGCCAGGCGCGCCGCCTGAGCCGGACCCAGGTTGGCGGCCGAGCTGCGGTAGTAATGGCGGGCAGCGGCTTCGGCGCCGAACACGCCGCGGCCGAATTCGACCACGTTCAGGTAGATCTCGAGGATGCGGCGCTTGGGCATCACGGTCTCGAGCATGAAGGCGATGATCATTTCCTGCCCCTTGCGCAGGTAGCTGCGCGAGCCGCTCAGGAACAGGTTCTTGGCCAGCTGCTGGGTGATGGTCGAGCCGCCGCCGACCACCTTGCTACGACGGTTGTTCTTCTCGTAGGCCTTTTCCAGCGCTTCCCAGTCGACGCCGTCGTGCTCGTTGAAGCGCGCGTCTTCCGAGGCGATCACGGCGCGCTTGAGGTTGTTCGAGATGCGCTCGTAGGGCACCCACTGGTGCTTGAGCTGCGCCTTCGGGTTCTTTTCCTGCAGCGCCGCCAGCTGCTGGCGCATGAAACTGGTCGAGGACGGATTGAACATCGCATACCAGCAGACCATGACGAAGAAGTAGAGCTGAACCAGCAGCACCAGCAGGATCGGCCCGAGGATCAGCCACTTGAGCCAGCGGCGCGAGGGCTTCGCAGCCACTTTGCGGGTTTTACCCATCGTTATTGTCGTTGTGCTCATCGTTGTTATTTAGGGGCGCATCTTCCTGAATACCTCCGCCGTATCGGGCCGCACGCCGCGCCAGATGGCGAAGGCCTCGGCCGCCTGCTCCACCAGCATGCCCAGGCCGTCGCGGGTGGCGGCGCCGTGGCCGGCCGCGAATGCCATGAACACGGTAGGCTGGTTCCCGTACATCATGTCCAGTGCCAGCGTGCCCGGGCCGAACACGCTCGCCGCTACCGGCGGCACCTCGCCCGCCAGGCTGCCGGAGGTGGCGTTGACGACGATGTCGAAGCTGCCCGTTACCGCATCGAAGCCGCTGCCCTGCACCGGGATGCCGTAAGGAGCGAAGTCGCGGGCCAGCTGCACGGCGGTAGCCACGGTGCGGTTGGCGATCACGATCTCGCGCGGGCCCTGCTGGATGAACGGCAGCAGGGCGCCGCGCGCGGCGCCGCCGGCGCCCAGCAGCAGGATGCGCTTGCCGCGCAGCGCGACGCCCGCGTTGCGGGTGATGTCGGCCACCAGGCCGGGCCCGTCGGTGTTGTCGCCGACGATCTCGCCATGCGCGAACACCAGGGTGTTGACGGCGCCGGCGGCCCTGGCCCGCTCTTCCAGCCGGGTGCAGACTGCCACGGCTTCGATCTTGAACGGCAGGGTGACGTTGGCGCCCTTGTAGCCTTCGGCCACCAGGCGCCGAACGGTCGCGGCAAAAGCGTCGAGCGGCGCGAGGCAGCGCTCATAGACCAGGTCCTGGCCGGTCTGGCGCGCGAAGATGGGGTGGATTTCGGGGGATTTGCTGTGGGCGATCGGGTTGCCGATCACGCAGTACTTGTCAGTCAACCGTTCTCTCCTCGCAGTTCCGTCTGCATCTTTTCTTCGCGCGTGAAGCGGAAGCGCGTGATCACTTCCCACAGGTCGTCCTTGCCCTGCGTGCGCATGTTGGCCGGGAAGTTCCCGAAGGGCGCGGCCTGGCGCACGATTCGCAAGGCTGCCGCATCCAGGGCCGGGTTGCCGGAGCTGCGTTCGACGCGCGGGCCGCCATCCTTCGTATAGAGGGTGCCGTCCTGGAACACCGGGATGTAGACCACCAGCTCGCCGTACAGCTTCTTGCCGCTGTGCTGCGGGAAGTTGAGCGTGCCGACTTCCTCGATCCGCTTCTGCATCTCCTTGTAGTAGAGCGCATAGCCGACCTGGCGCGTGCTGGGCGTGATCTGGGTGCGCTTGGGGCGCTTGTTCTGGTCTTCGATGCGCTCGATGACCTCGGCCGCGGCGCGCGAAATGGCGCGGCTGGTGTCGAGGGCGTCGGCACCTTGGCGGGTAGGGTCGGGCTTGTCCTGCTCGGTCTTGGGCGGCGCATGGAAGCTTGACGAGCGCACGCGGGTCAGGACGTTCTGCTGTTGCTGTTCCAGTTCGGCGATGCGGCGCTGCAGGGCCTTGATGCTTTCGCCGTTCTCGATTCTCCGCAGGTCGGGCAGCGGGGAACGGGCGCGCCCGGCGTCCGCGGTGCCGCCGCCTTCCAGGTTGGCCTGGGCCAGCGCGTCGGCCTTCACCGGGGCCTTGGCATGCTTGGCGTTGACCAGGATGACTTCGAGTCCCGGGTCGGCCGGCTGCTGGCGAAAGGCGTCCGGCGCGGCAAAACGCAGCGCCAGCAGCCCCGCGTGCGCGAGCACGGAGACGCCGAGGGCGATCATCAGGGGACGGTTATCTTGCAAATACTTCACTGCGCGTGCCCGGACGGGCTGTTGGATCAGGGATGGGGCATTCTAACCTGCAACTGCGAGCATGGGGAGATTGCGGGGGTGTGGTGCAACATCGATGGCGGCTGCGGAACGAACTTGGATCCCGGCCTTCGCCGGGAGTCATGAGCGCCAGTGGCGCGCATGACAGCTCATAGCGTAGTGGCTAGCCCTAAGACCGTCGTTCCGGCGAAGGCCGGAACCCAATTTGACGTTTAAGTCACTGCGTTCCTGCGCTAGCAGGAACCTGGACACCTTCCTCAGTCGTCACCGCGGCCACGACACCCTCGGCTTCCACGACTTCGGCCAGCGCCGCCTCGCCGGTATCGCCCTCTTCCTCTTCTTCCAGCTCCAGCGACGCATCCGGCGCCACCGCCGCCACCTCGAGCAGGCGCGCCTCGAGCGACAGGTCGACTTCGTCCCAGCGCACGATATCGAGCCTGACCTGGGCGCCGCGCGCCAGCTGCGGCATGCCGGCCAGGCGCGCCACCAGCGGGATCTCGACCAGGCGCACCACGTCTTCCTTCAGCACCACGGCGTCGACCTGCTTGGCGTTCTCCTGACCCAGCCAGCGCAGGCACCAGTAGCGCTCCATGTTCTGCTGGAAGTCGTTGTAGGCCGCGTAGGCCGCATCAAACGCCGAGACGATCGAGAACAGGGTCGCGTCGCGGTGCTTGAACGGCGCCACCAGCGGCGCGGTCACGCCGTGCGAGGCGCAGGCCAGGATCTGCCACTGGTTCACCAGGTCGGTGTAGCGGCGCAGCGGCGAAGTGCTCCAGGCGTACTGGTCGACGCCCAGGCCCTGGTGCGGGGCCGCGTGCGTGACCATGCGCACCTGGATCTTGGCGTTCCAGCCGCCCGCGCCCGGCCCCTGCGAGCGGTAGATGCCCGGCACGCCCGAGTCGTGCAGCAGCTTGCCCCAGGTGCTGTTCGCGAAGATCATCAGCTCGGCCACGATCTTGTCGAGCGGCGCGCCGCGCTTGCGGCGCACGATGCTCACCACGTCGTCGTCCACGTAGAAGTTGAAGTCGACGCGGTTGGCCTGCTCCGGCTTGAGGCCGAAGGCTTCGCGCTTCTTCATGCGGCCCGCTTCCAGGTGCAATGCCCACTGCCACAGCAGGCCCAGCTCTTCCTTGTGCGGGTAGTCGACCGTGCCTTCGCCGCTGCCCTCGTTCAGCGCTTCCTCGGTCACGATGGCGTCGAGCTCGTTCAAGCGCAGGTTGCGCTTGATCGGCACGCGCTCGGCGCGGGTGGTGGTCGACACCACGCTCCAGTCGGCGGGATCGAGCACCGCGTACAGCGACAGCGCCGGGCAGTCCTTGCCCTCGGACAGGGTGAAGGCGTCCACCACCTCGTCCGGCAGCATGGTGATCTTGTCGCCCGGCATATAGACGGTGGACATGCGCGCGCGCGCGATCTTGTCGATCGCATCGTCCGGACGGATGCCCAGGCCCGGCGCCGCGATGTGGATACCCACCTGCACCGTGCCGTCGTCCAGCCAGACCACCGACATGGCGTCGTCGATCTCGGTGGTGGTGACGTCGTCGATCGAGAAGGCGGCGACGTCCGCCAGCGGCAGGTCGCCTGGTGCCTTCGGCAGCGGAACGCCGCCCGCCTCGACCGCCGGGAAGCCGGCGCCGCGCGGGAAGTGCTCGAACAGGAAGCGCGACATGTGCAGTTCCTTCGGCGAAGCCAGTCCGCCCGTGCTCAGCATCAGGCGCGGCGCCGTGGTCTGCAGCTCGGAGGCGGCCGCTTCCAGCGCCTTGTATTCGATGGTGTTCTTGTCCGGCTTGAACAGCAGCTGCTGCACGATGGACTGCATCGATTGCGGCAGCTTGCCGGCCTTGAGCTCGTCGACGTAGCCGGCCTGCACGATGGCCTGCTGCTTCTTCTTTTCGATGCCGGCCAGGGCCGCCTTCAGGGTCTGCTCGGGGGCGGCCTTGTAGCGCCCGCGCCCCTTTTTATGGAAGTAGATCGGCGCCGCGTGCAGCGCCAGCACCAGGCCGGCGGCCTCGCTCGGCAGCGGCGCATGGCCGAAATACTCCAGGCCGAGTTCGGCGAAGCCGAATTCTTCCTGGCCCGCGACCTCCCACAGGAAGTCCAGGTCCACCTCGGCGGCGATGCCCTTGGCCGCGGCCAGCAGCGCATCCGGCTCGGGTTTGTCGAACTGGATCAATACGTCCCTGGACTTGACCTTGCTGCGCTTGCCGCTGGCCAGCTCCACCTGGTAGGCCTCGCCGGCCTGCGACAATACCGTGCCGACCTTGAAATCGCCCGACTCTTCAAAAAATACGTTCATGTTATTTCGTGTTCTGTTGTGTTCCGGTCGGCTTCAGGTCCAGCACCGAGGGCAAGAATACCTCGGTGACCAGCAGCAGGCCTTGACGGCGGCGGTAGACGCAGCGCCGCGCATAATAAAGAGAGTCGTCACGAACATGTTCGTGACTCCCGCCGAGGGCCGCGCGCACGCGATCCATCAGCGGATGGCCCGCGCGGATACGCGCGTATTCCAGCTGGCCACGACGCACCAGCGGGTCGTAGAACAGGGTGGTGCCGAGCGAACGCTCGCCCAGCGCCGAAAACAGCGGCCAGTCGCTGGCGGTGCAGCCTGTCGGCACCACCGTGTGGCCGAATACCCGCGGGCGGCCGTCGCATTCGAGCAGCACTTCGCGCTCCCACACCCGGCCCGGACGCGGCAGGCCGATCGCCCGCGCCTCGTCCGCCAGGCAGGTAGCGGCGTTCTGGTGCAGCCGGCGCACGCGAAAGACCTCGCTGTGCGCCATCAGGCGCGCCGTCAGCGAGCCTTCGGTGGTCAGCCAGTCGCGCATGCCTGCCGGCGCGCGCACGGCGCCGGCATGTGGCTGCCAGGCCGCCAGTCTCAGCGAACTTCCCCTCACTGCGCCATGCCCGCATTGGTGCAGAAGGCCAGCACGTCGTCGACATACTGCGGGAATTCCGAGATCGCATGGTCGCTGCCCTGGATCACGTGCTGCTTCGCCCCGGCGTAGTGCGCCACCATGTCGCGGTAGTCCAGCACTTCGTCGCCGGTCGCCGCGATCAGGAAGTAACGTTCCGGCCTGGTGATCTTCCCGATACGCAGCGCGGCCAGTTCGTCGATGTACTCGCGGCGGAACTCGAAGGGCTCATCCGAGTGCCAGGCCGTGGTCACGCCGACGTGGTGCTCGAGGTTCTTCAAGGGATTCACGGACGGGTTGAGCAGCACCGCCGGCACGCCCAGGCGCTCGGCCAGCCAGGTGGCATAGAAGCCGCCCAGCGAGGAGCCGATGATGGACAAATTGTCGGGCGCATGGCGCTCGGCCAGCAGCAGGCAGAGCGCCATCGCCTCCTTCGGCGAGGCCGGCAGCTGCGGGCAGATCAGCTCGTGCACGCGCCCGGCGTCTTCCAGCGCTTTCTGTACCACGCGCGCCTTGAAGGACTTGGGCGAGGAGCGAAATCCGTGCAAATACAGAATCATGGGGCCAGCGCGTCCAGCAGTTTCTGGTGCACGCCGCCGAAGCCGCCGTTGCTCATCACCAGGATGTGGTCGCCCGGCTGGGCCGCCTGCACGATCGCCTGCACCATGTAGTCGAGCTGGTCGAAGCTGTGGGCGATGCCGCCCAGCGGCTTCAATGCGTCGGCCAGCGACCAGCCCAGCGCCTGCTGGCTGCCGAAGCCGAACACCAGGTCGGCGTCCTTCAGGCTGCCCGGCAGCGCATCCTTCATGGCACCCAGTTTCATCGTGTTGGAACGCGGCTCGAGCACGGCCAGAATGCGGCCCGACGTCCCGATCTTCTGGCGCAGGCCGCCCACGGTGGTGGCGATCGCGGTCGGATGGTGGGCGAAGTCGTCGTACACGGTCACGTTATTGACGACGCCGCGCACTTCCATACGGCGCTTGACGCTCTGGAAGCGCGCCAGGGAAGCGATCGCCTGCGAGGTCGGCACGCCGACGTGGCGCGCGGCGGCGATCGCGGCCAGCGCGTTCGAGCGGTTGTGGTGGCCGGTGAGCTCCCAGTGCACGGTCCCCTGGACGTCGCCATTGAAGAGCACGTCGAAGCTGCCGCCCTGGTGCTCGACCAGGCTCCAGTTCGCGCCTTCGGACAGGCCGAAAGTCTCCTTCTCGCTCCAGCAGCCACGCTTGATCACGCGTCCCAGCGAGGCTTCGTCGCCGTTGACGACCAGGCGGCCCACGCCCGGCACGGTGCGCACCAGGTGGTGGAACTGGGTCTCGATGGCGCCGATGTCCGGGAAAATGTCGGCGTGGTCGTATTCCAGGTTGTTCAGCACCGCCGTTTTCGCGTGGTAGTGGACGAACTTGCTGCGCTTGTCGAAGAAGGCGGTGTCGTATTCGTCCGCCTCGATCACGAAGAAGTCGCTCGGCTTGTCGCCGTGCAGGCGCGCCGAGATACCGAAGTTCATCGGCACGCCGCCGATCAGGAAGCCCGGCGCATAGCCGGCGTCTTCCAGGATCCAGGCCAGCATCGAAGTGGTCGTGGTCTTGCCGTGGGTACCGGCAACGGCCAGCACCCATTTTTCGCGCAGGATGTGCTCGCCGATCCATTGCGGGCCGGAGACATAAGGCAGGCCGCGGTTCAGGATTTCCTCGATCAGCGGATTCCCGCGCGTCATGACATTGCCGATTACATACAGGTCGGGATTCAGCGACACCTGCTCCGGGCCATAGCCCTGGATCAGCTCGATGCCCTGGGCTTCCAGTTGGGTGCTCATCGGGGGATAGACGTTGGCGTCGCATCCGGTGACGCGGTGGCCGGCTTCCTTGGCCAGGACCGCCAGGCCACCCATGAAGGTGCCGCAAATACCGAGGATATGAATGTGCATGGTCGAGGAGGAAATAGCTGGGCTAAATGAGTCCGAAAGCGCGATTCTACCCGACCCGCTGTCATTTTCCGCTTAAGAGTATGATTCAGGCATCATGCCGACACCGAACACTGACGTACTCCAGTTGCGCGCCGAAATTGCTGCCCTTGCTGCGCGCATGATCGCCCAGGATGGCGCCGATTACGACACCGCACGCCGCAAGGCGGCCCGCCAGGTGCTCGGGGTGGACCGCCCCAGCCCCAACCTGATGCCCGACAACATGCAGATCGAGGAACAGGTCCGTCAATACCAGGCCCTGTTCGGCGGTCCCGGCCAGGCCGCGCGCTTGAGCGCCATGCGCGAGACCGCCCTGCAGGTCATGGACCAGCTCGCCGACTTCCGTCCCTACCTCACCGGCGCCGTCCTGAACGGCACGGCGGGCGAACACGACGACATCCACCTGCAGCTGTTCGCCGACAGCGCCAAGGAAGTCGAGATCTACCTGCTCAACCGCAACGTCAATATAGAGATCTCCGAAACGCCCCATTTCAAGGGCGGCCGGCACGATCCGGTTGAAACGGTCAGCTTTATGTGGCATAAGGAAACTATCCATGCCGAGTTGTACGACTTTCATGACTTGCGCGGCGCCTTGAAGCCGCGCGCCGATGGCCGCCTGCAGCGGGTGGACGCAGCCGGGCTGCGCGCGCTGATGGCGGATGATCAAACCCTGGAACAGGACGAATGAACAAGAAACACGTGGCCGTGTATGCGGCCGTTGCCGCCATGTTCGGCATCATGGGCGCCCTGGTGGCCATCAACAAGAAAGACCCTCCCCCGATTACCACTGCCATCGCCCCGACCGGCGGCAAGCCGCACACGGCGGTCGACAATCTGTTCGCGCAGTCGCTGAACGACCTGCAGGGCGCGCCGCAATCGCTGGCGAAATGGCGCGGCAAGCCGCTCCTGGTGAATTTCTGGGCAACCTGGTGCGCACCCTGCGTGCAGGAGATGCCGGAGCTGTCCGAGCTGGCAGGCAAGGATGGCGGCAAGACCTTCAACGTGATCGGCATCGGCATCGATTCGCCGTCGAACATGCAGGAATTCGCGGCCAAGCTGAAGATCGCCTACCCGCTGTACGTGGCGGGGATGGGTGGGACCGAATTGTCGCGGGAGTTCGGCAATACGGCCGGGGGCCTGCCGTATACAGTATTGATCGGCGCGGATGGGCAGGTGCGCAAGACTTACCTGGGCAAGCTGAAGTTCGACGAATTACGGGCGGATTTGGCCAAGCTGTAAACATGTAGGGTGGTCGGCTTTGCCGACCGCGCGTTCAACCAGCAATGGAATAGACGTACAGGCAACCCGACCGGAATTTGAACGCGTGGGCGGGAGACCCGCCCACCCTACGAAACCCGACTCAGCGAACGACCGTTCTTTTCCGAATTTCTTCGAACATGCCTTCATCAACTGGCAATTTTACTGCTTGCCAATAGCCGAGCTTGGCGGCACAATGCCTTCCTTTCGGGCGTTCAGACTCTAAACATGGCGAAAAAGCTACTGCTGCTTAATGGCCCCAACCTCAATCTACTGGGGACCCGGGAGCCGGCGGTGTACGGCGCGACGACGCTGGCCGACATCGAGCAGGCAGCCAAGGCACAGGCAGCAAGCGCAGGCGCAAGCCTCGACTGCTTCCAGAGCAACCATGAAGGAGCCCTGATCGACCGCATCCACGCCGCGCGCAGCGAAGGCGTGGATGCGATCGTCATCAATCCGGGCGGCCTGACCCACACCAGCGTGGCCCTGCGCGATGCGCTTGCCGCGGTGGCAATCCCGTTCGTGGAGGTACACATCTCGAATGTCCATGCCCGCGAGCCCTTCCGGCACCACTCGTACCTGTCCGCAATTGCGCAAGGCGTAATCTGCGGCTTGGGTCCGGACGGATACCGGTTTGCCATCGACTTTGCGCTTAAATCGCGTTAATCTACGTCAACTTCATGTATCAGCGGCGACGCGGCCACCCACCAGCGCGACGCCTGCTCTCTAAAACGAATAAAACACCAAGGGGTTTCACATGGATCTCAGAAAACTCAAGACCTTGATCGACCTGGTCGCCGAATCGGACATCGCTGAACTCGAAGTCACCGAAGGCGAAAGCAAGGTCCGCATCGTCAAGTCGTCCGCAAACCCGCAAGGCCAGATGATGATGATGCCGCAGCAGGCCGTGCAGCACTACGCCGCGCCGGCCGTGCAGGCCGCACCGGCGCCCGCAGCCGCCGCGCCGGCCGCCGCCCCTGCCGCCGCCGAGCAGACCGGCCACGTGGTCAAGTCGCCGATGGTCGGCACCTTCTATCGCTCGTCGGCTCCGGGCGCCCCGGCGTTCGTCGAAGTCGGCCAGAGCATCAAGTCGGGCGACACCCTGTGCATCATCGAAGCGATGAAGCTCCTGAACGAGATCGATGCCGACGTCGCCGGCACGGTCACCAAGATTCTCGTGGAAAACGGCCAGCCGGTCGAGTTCGGCCAGCCGCTGTTCGTCATCGGTTAAGAACCCTCGGCCCGGCGGCGTCCTGCCGCCAGCCATCCCATGTCGTGTCCGGCGCGCTTTCTGATCCAGACTGTTGCGCCGGTTTTCACTGAAACACCGAACCTACCATGTTTGAAAAAATCCTCATCGCCAACCGTGGTGAAATCGCGCTGCGTATCCAGCGCGCCTGCCGCGAACTGGGCATCAAGACGGTCGTCGTTCACTCCGAGGCGGACAAGGACGCCAAGTACGTGAAGCTGGCGGACGAATCCGTCTGCATCGGCCCGGCCCAGTCGGCGCTCAGCTACCTGAACATGCCGGCGATTATCAGCGCCGCCGAAGTGACGGACGCCGAGGCTATCCACCCGGGCTACGGCTTCCTGTCGGAGAACGCCGACTTCGCCGAGCGCGTCGAGAAATCGGGCTTCGTCTTCATCGGCCCGCGTTCGGACTCGATCCGCCTGATGGGCGACAAGGTCTCGGCCAAGCAGGCCATGATCAAGGCCGGCGTGCCCTGCGTGCCGGGTTCGGACGGCGCCCTGCCGGACGATCCCAAGGAAATCATCACGACCGCGCGCAAGATCGGCTACCCGGTCATCATCAAGGCCGCCGGCGGCGGCGGCGGCCGCGGCATGCGCGTGGTGCATACCGAAGCCGCGCTGCTGGGCGCCGTGCAGATGACCAAGACCGAAGCCGGCACCGCCTTCGGCAATCCGGAAGTCTATATGGAGAAGTTCCTGGAAAATCCGCGCCACGTGGAGATCCAGGTGCTGGCCGACGAGCACAAGAACGCCGTCTGGCTGGGCGAGCGCGACTGCTCGATGCAGCGCCGCCACCAGAAAGTCATCGAAGAAGCGCCGGCGCCGGGCATCCCGCGCAAGCTGATCGAGAAGATCGGCGACCGCTGCGCCGAAGCCTGCCGCAAGATCGGCTACCGCGGCGCCGGCACCTTCGAATTCCTGTACGAGAACGGCGAGTTCTACTTCATCGAGATGAACACCCGCGTGCAGGTGGAACACCCGGTCACCGAGATGATCACCGGGATCGACATCGTGCAGGAACAGATCCGCATCGCCTGCGGCGAGAAGCTGCGCTTCCGCCAGCGCGACATCATGCTGTCGGGCCACGCGATCGAGTGCCGCATCAACGCCGAAGACCCGTTCAAGTTCACCCCGTCGCCGGGCCGCATCACCGGCTGGCACCCGCCGGGCGGTCCCGGCATCCGTGTCGATTCGCACTCGTATGCAGGATATTATGTTCCACCTCATTACGACTCGATGATCGGCAAGGTAATTTCCTACGGTGCGACGCGCGAGCAGGCAATTCGCCGCATGCAAATCGCGCTCTCGGAAATGGTGGTTGAAGGTATTCTCACCAATATCCCGCTGCACCGTGAGCTGATGGTCGACGCCCGCTTCATCGAGGGCGGCACCAACATCCACTACCTGGAGCACAAGCTGGCTTCCAAGCCGGACCTGCCGAAGGAAACGGGCATCGGCGCCAAATCGGAAACCAACGCATGAGCTGGACGGAAGTCGTCATCGAAGTAGCGCGAGACCACGCGGAGGCCCTGTCGGACGCCCTGATGGAAGCGGGCGCCCTGTCGGTCTCGGTGGAAGACGCGGACGAAGGCACGGACGCGGAAAAGCCGCTGTTCGGCGAGCCGGGCATGGAACCGACCGAAACGGCCTGGGACCATTCGCGCGTGGTCGCGCTGACCGACACCGACGCCGACCAGTTCGCGATCGTCCAGGAAGCCGCCAACGCCATCAAGCTGCCCGTCGTGCCCTCCTTCACCACCCGCGCGGTGGCGGACGCCGACTGGGTGCGCCTGACGCAATCGCAGTTCGAGCCCATCCACATCGGCAAGAACATCTGGGTCGTGCCGAGCTGGCACGAGGCGCCGGACCCGAATGGGCTCATCCTCGAGCTGGATCCAGGCCTGGCCTTCGGCACCGGCAGCCACCCGACCACCCGCCTGTGCATGGAGTGGCTGGAAGCGCACCCGGCGCCGGGCAAATCGGTGTTGGACTACGGCTGCGGCTCGGGCATCCTGGCGATGGTCGCCAAGAAGCTCGGCGCGCTTGATGTCGCCGGCGTCGACATCGACCCGCAGGCGATCGAATCGGCACGCAGCAACGCCGAGCGCAACAAGGTCAGCATCGACTTCTACCTGCCGGACGACTTCGCCGGCGCTCCCAACGAGCGCCATGCGAAGGGCCAGTTCGACATCGTCGTGGCCAACATCCTGTCGAGCCCATTGAAGCTGATGGCGCCGATGCTGTCCGGCCGCGTGGCGCCGGGAGGCTCCCTGATCCTGTCGGGCGTGCTGGCACGCCAGGCGGAAGAAGTGGCTGCCGCCTACGCACCTTTCATCAAGCTGGGCGTCTGGGCCGAGCAGGACGGCTGGGTCGCTCTTCACGGGACGCTCGGCCAGGACACCGCACCCGCGCCGCGTTCCGCCATCACCGGCTAAGGGACGACCCAGGCATGGCGCTCGCCACCCAATGCCCCCACTGCGGCACCATGTTCCGCGTCGCCGCGGACCAGCTCAAGCTGCGTGGGGGCATCGTCCGTTGCGGCGCCTGCACCGAAATCTTTGACGGCAACGCCGCGCTGGTCGACCTGGCCAGCGCGGCGCCGCGCCCTTCCCCACGGCGCCGGCGTGCTTCGGACGCCGACACCGCCCTTACCCCGGCGCCTGCCGCCGCTCCCCAGCCTGAAGCGCCTGCCGCTCCCGCGCCGGAAGCGGACGAGGACCCGATCTACACCCTCGAGTTCGACCGCGCCTTCTCGCCCTATGGCATCCTGCCCAAGGCAAGCAGCGGCGACGAGGTGAACGAGGCTGCGCCGGTGGCCGACGCTGCGTCGGAACCGGCCGCAGCGCAGCCCCTGGCGGAAGAGCTACAGCCGGAGCCCGTCGCCGAGCCGGCCCCCGAGGCAAGCGCTGAGCCTGGCCCTGAAGTCATCCCTGACGCTACTGCGGAAGCCGCGCCGGAACCGGTCCGCGCACCCGAGCCGGCGTCGATGGCGCAGGCATCCGCCGACGCACCGGCGGCGCTTGCGGTGGAGCTGCAGGTCGACGAAGAACTGGTGGCCGCACCGGCCCCGGATCAGGCCGATTTTCCGGAGCAGCCTGCTTCTGTTTCTCCTTCTGCGCCGGCCCTTGCCGCAGCCCCCGCCCCTGCCGCCCCAAAAGCCGCCGTGCCGCCCCTGCTGCTGCGCGAATCCGGCCCCGCCACGGTCACCATGCCGGCTCCGCCCAGCGCGCCCCCGGTGGCGCCGAGGACGCCGCGTACACGGGCCGCGGAAGCACGCGCCGCGCGCAAGTCCAAGCTGACGCCGACCAGGATCGAACCGCCCAAGCTGCGCGTGCCGGAGCCCGACGAGCCGGAATTCGTGCGGCGCGGCCGCCAGCGCGAACGCTCGGGCAAGGCCATGCGCATCGCGATGCTTGCCGGCAGCGTGCTGCTGCTGCTGGTCCTGGCGGCGCAGGTCGTCATGCATTTCCGTACCCCGCTGGCGGCGCGCTATCCCGGCTTGAAGCCGACGCTGGTCTCGCTGTGCGGCGTGCTGGGCTGCCGCGTCGAGCTGCCGGCCCGGATCGACCAGCTGGTGATCGACACCGGCGAACTGACCACGCTGGGCGGCAACGCCTATACCTTCAGCACCCAGCTGCGCAACCAGGGCGATTCGATCCAGGCTTGGCCCAGCATCGAACTCACCCTGTCGGACGCCGACGACAAGCCGCTGGTGCGGCGCGTGTTCGGCCCGCGCGATTACCTGCCGGCCGGCCCGCTGCTGGGCCTTGGTTTCGCCGCGCACGCCGAGCAGCCCGTGAAGCTGCACTTCCGTGTCGCGGAACCGGCGCCATCCGGCTACCATATCGCCGTCTTTTACCCCTAATCTCTTGAAGGCATCTCCATGACCAAGACCGCCCTGATCTGCGGCTCGATCGCATTCGACAAGATCATGCAGTACCACGGCCGCTTCGCCGAGACCCTGCTGGCCGACCAGCTGCACCGCGTGAACGTCTCCTTCCTGGTGCCGACCATGCGCCTGGAGTACGGCGGCTGCGCGGTGAACATCGCCTACAACCTCAAGCTGCTCGGCGGCGAACCGCTGGTCATGGGCACCATCGGCCAGGACGGCGGCGACTACCTCGAGCGCATGAAGAAACAGGGCATCGAGACCCGCGCCATCCGTACCATCGGCGACGCCTACACCGCGCAGTGCTTCGTCACCGCGGACCAGGACAACAACCAGATCAATGCCTTCCACCCGGGCGCGATGCAGTACTCGCACGAGAACAACGTGGCCGACCAGGGCGCATTACGCGTGGCGATCATCTCGCCGGACGGCCGCGACGGCATGCTCAAGCACGCCGCCGACTGCGCCGCCCAGGGCGTCCCCTTCATGTTCGACCCGGGCCAGCAGCTCCCGATGTTCTCGGGCGAAGAGTTGATCCGCTTCATCGATGGAGCCAGCTACCTGGCCTGCAACGACTATGAATTCGAAGTGGTGATGGACCGCACCGGCCTGAGCCTGGCCGACATCGCCGGCCGTCTCGAGGCGCTGATCGTCACGCGCGGCGGCGAAGGTTCGGACATCTACGCCGGCGGCGAGCACTATCGCATCCCGGCCGTGAAGGCCGACGAGATCGTCGACCCGACCGGCTGCGGCGACGCCTACCGCGCCGGCCTGCTGTACGGGATCACCAACGGCTTCGACTGGCCGACCACCGGCCGCATCGCCAGCCTGCTGGGTGCGATCAAGATCGGCAGCACCGGAGGCCAGAACCACAGCTTCGCGCCGGAAGAGATCGAACAGAAGTTCGAGGCGGCGTTCGGCTACAAGTTCCGCTGAAACGACGCGCTCAGGCTGCACAAATGAATTGGGGTCCCCGCGGGGACCCCAATTTTTTATGCGCTCACGCCATCAGCCGTAAAACACCTGCCTCAGCACGAACTGGATAATCTGGATCAGCACCAGCGCCACCAGCACCGATAAATCGATCCCGCCGATCGGCGGCACCACGCGCCGGATCGGCCGCAGGATCGGCGTATTCAGCGCATGCACGAAAGGCGCCAGCGGCGCGTTCGGGTTCACCCAGCTGAAGATCGCATCGATGATCAGGAGCGCCATGAAGCCGTACAGGATCCAGTTCAGGAACCGGTACAGCGCGTGCAGCAGCACCATTTGCGCATCCGCCCCCGCCACCAGCAGCAGCGAACTGGCCAGCAGCACCACCAGGAAAGCGCCGATCAGGCTCGCCCAGTCATAACCACCCATGCCCGGCACCAGGCGGCGCAGCGGCAGCACCAGCCAGTCGGTCAGGGTAAAGGTGAATTGCCCGATCTGCTGCGGCGGGCGCACGCGCGTGGCCTGCATCCAGAAGCGCAGCAGGAGCAGCCCTCCCAGCAAGGCGGCAGCGGTATCGACGATAAACTGGAGAATAGACAGCACGTAGGCTCCTCAAAAAAAAACCGCTGTGTGAACGATCACACAGCGGTATTTTGCCTGATCCAGGCAAGACTCGCTATCGAGCCGGAATTACGGGCGGCTGCTGGTCGGGAACGGCCATGCGGCTGCCGGCGACAGCGTGGTTTTCGCTGCCGCAGCAGGTGCGGCTGCCTTGCTGTCCGATTTCGAATCGGTTTTTGCTTCCGGCTTTGCTTCGGCTTTCGATTCCGATTTGCTATCGGTTTTCGAATCCGATTTGCTGTCGACCTTGCTATCGGCTTTCACTTCCGGTTTTGCTTCGGCCTTGGCTTCCGGTTTCGCTTCGGCTTTCATTTCCGGCTTGGCTTCGGCTTTTGCGGCCGGCTTTGCAGCAGGCTTGGCGGTTGCCGATTTGGTGGCAGCCGATTTGGTAGCAGCGGATTTAGCTGGAGCGGCCGCTTTTGCCGGAGTAGTGACTTTTTTTTCGGCCGATTTTGCCGGAGCTGCGGCTTTAGCCGGAGCAGCGGCTTTCTTAGCAGCCGATTTAGCCGGTGCTGCCGATTTAGCCGGTGCAGCAGCTTTCTTCGCAGCAGCAGGCTTAGCGGCGGCTTTGGTCGCGGTCGCTTTCTTGGCCGCCGGCTTTGCAGCCGATTTAGCAGCAGTCGATTTGGTAGCGGCGGTTTTGGTCGCGGCTGCCTTCTTTGCTGCCGGCTTGGCTGCGGTTTTTGCTACTGGCTTGGCGGCTGCTTTCTTGGCTGCTGGTTTGGCAGCGGCTTTCTTTGCTGCCGGCTTGGCTGCCGATTTGGTAGCAGCGGCCTTGGCTGCCGGTTTAGCAGCGGCTTTCTTTGCAGCAGGTTTGGCTGCGGCTTTCTTGGCTGCCGGCTTGGCTGCCGACTTGGTTGCAGCGGCCTTGGCTGCCGGTTTTGCAGCGGCTTTCTTTGCAGCAGGCTTGGCTGCCGGCTTGGCAGCGGCTTTCTTCGCTGCCGGCTTGGCTGCGGCTTTCTTGGCTGCCGGCTTTGCTGCCGACTTGGCTGCGGCCTTTGCTGCCGGCTTGGCGGCTGCCTTCTTTGCTGCTGGCTTGGCTGCCGGCTTTGCAGCGGCTTTCTTCGCTGCTGGCTTGGCTGCCGGCTTGGCAGCGGCTTTCTTTGCTGCCGGCTTGGCTGCTGCCTTGGCGGTGGTCTTGGTTGCTGCGGCTTTCTTTGCAGCAGGCTTAGCTGCCGGCTTGGCCGCCGCCTTGGTGGCGGTGGTCTTGCTTGCGGCGGTCTTGCTTGCTGCAGCTTTCTTTGCGGCAGGCTTAGCTGCGGTTTTCGCTGCCGGCTTGGCGGCGGTCTTCGCTGCCGGCTTGGCAGCTGCTTTGGCCGGAGCGGCCTTGGCTGCCGGTTTAGCGGCGGCGGCTTTCTTAGCTGCCGGTTTCTCGGTTGCAGCCTTTGCTGCTGGTTTCTTAGCGGTTGCCATTTGATTCTCCTTCATCTGCGATGAGAAATACGCTCAAGGTTTAAAACCCGCCCACCCTCAGCGTGGCGGGCGAATTATTCATCGGACCAAACCGCCAGGCGATTTGGGCCAATGAATCCGGCACCGGCTGAACTGCTGCAACTCCTCACAATTGCAGCGCTTCAGCCAACGTCGCTAGGTAACCGATTCAATGCGTTCTCACATCGCTACCCTTGCGGGCGCGAAAAGAAAAAGCCGCCTTGCCTGAACTCGGTCAGGCAGTGCGGCTTGTTCTTTTCGCTTCGCTTAAGTGCATACTGATTGAATCAGTGTCCTATTATTCGATCGATTACTGCCCGGATGGACGCGACAATATCACATGTTCACGTTTTGACAAATTCAAACACGTAAAGTACACGAAAACTTTGTGAGCGCGCAACCCGAACACCTCAAAGTGAATCAGGATTTTCGTACTTAAACATGCGATTGCGCATTCATCACCCGAAATCGCATTTCAACTGGTCGCCAAACCAGGATGCGCTTTCAATTGGGGCCGGATCGGCGAACGATCGGCAAGCACCAGCTGCACATGCTTGGACATCGCGACGCGCGAAACAGTGCCTTTGATTTTTAAGGGCGCCGGCCGTTTATTCGACGACCCTGAGCAGGTCCATCTTGCACAGCCACGCCAGCCCGCGCAACAGCGTCGGCCGGTCGCATGGTCCCAGCGTGTCGATCAGTTCTTCCACTTCCACCGGCCGCGGCCCGATGGCGCCGAACAGGCGGCCGAAATCCTCGAGCGTCGGCAGCGAGCTTGAGGCGAAGCGGTTGATCGCCAGGTCCCGATACCCGTTCACCAGCGCCAGCGAGGCATCCGGCGCCAGCTCCACCAGCGAAGCGGCCGTGAGCGGACGCGTCGCGTAGCTCGCGAACAGGCGGAACGGATCGGGACGGTCCGGGGCGCGCGAAGGCAGCGGCGGCGCCAGCACCGGGTCGGCGCGCCGCCTTTCGGCGAGTTCCTCCCACAAGGCGCGGTAGCGGCCAAAAATGACGGCCCAGTCGAATGTCGTCTGCGCCCTTTGCCGCGCCTGTTCTCCGAGCCTGCGGCGCAGTTCCGCGTCGCGCACCAGGCGTCCGTAGGCCTGCGCCAGCAGCGCGCCGTCCACCGCCACCGCCTGGCTGGCGTGGCCGCAGTACATGTCGAAACTGTCCACCCCGTCGTCGTAGCGCAGCGCCAGGTCGAGTCCCGCGCCCGCGCCCGGCATCACGGTCGGGATGCGATAGCCGTCGATGCCGTCCCGCACCGTGTCGCGGTAGCCGTTCCAGTCCGAGACCACGCAGGGCAACCCGGCCGCCATCGCCTCCACCGGGGTCAGGCCGAAGGTCTCCTGCACATTGTCGGCCAAGGAGGTGAAGACGTCGGCGGCGGCCCAGGCGTCGAGCTGGTTGTCAGGCACGCGGCCATCGAGTTCGACCAGGCGCACGGATGGACACAGGAGCGCCGCGGCCTCGCGGAAGGCCTGCTCGATGGCTTCTCCGGCGAACCAGCCGGCCAGGATCAGGTGCACGCGCCGCCCGTCCTTCTCGGCGCGCTCGAGCGCGGTGAACATCTGCTGCGGATGGGACTTCGCATGCACCGACAGCCGGCCGAGGTAGAGGAAGGCCACGTCTTCGTCCCCGATGCCGAGCCGGGCGCGCGCTTCCATGCGGCGGCCGGCGTCAGGGCGCAGGTCCGCCGCATGGACGCCGAGCGGAATCAGGGGCAGCTGCGGCAGCTCGAAGCGCTGCGCGGCCAGGCGGGTGCGCAGGTAGTCGGCCTGCTGCTCGACCAGCACCCGCACGCTGTCGCGCACTGCGCGCGAGGTGCAGACGATCGCGTCCCAGCTGCGCACCGGCGCCACCAGCAGGTGGCTCACCATGCTCATCATCTCGTGCGAGGCGGTGGCGTGGGTGATGCCGCACAGGCTGTAGCGGTGCTCGCCCGCGGCCAGCCTGCGCCAGGCCAGGCGCTCGATGCCGGGGCCGGGGTGGTACAGGCAGCCGAAGCGCTCGAGCCCATGCGGGGCTGACGGCGGTATCCACGCCACCGCGCCGCCGAAGCCCTCGCCTTGGAGGGTGGCTGTGAATGCGTCGGCATGGCTGCGGTCGGCGGCAAGGCAGCCGATTTCGCGCAAGTCAGCATCGCGGGCAATCGCTCCCAGCAGGCCGACGCCGGCAGACTGCCGTCCCATCAGCTTCTGGCCGGCTACCGAAAAGGATTCGGGGATGTAATGCAGTGCGAAGTTGTCGGGCATGCGCGCTCCTGCGGCCAGGCTGGCCGGTCCAAGCCATGATAGCGGTGGCGCCTGCCGCACGGCGCAGGCGTGGAATCACCCGTGCCGATGTTCGATCGAGAGAGCCCGGAGCACGAACACATCAATTGTGCGCGGCTGCGTTGTTAGCACCGCTACAATTGTCCGCTTATGTCCGACAATATCCTGCTCATCGAGGACCGTCCCCTGGACGCGGAGCTGACTGTCCATGCGCTGCGGCGCTCCGGCATCCACAATCCGGTCGTCCATGTGCATGACGGCGATGAAGCCCTGGTGCTGCTGCGCCGCGCGGAAGCGGCCGGCACGGCCGGACAGTTCTCACTGATCCTGCTGGACGTGCGGCTGCCGAAGATCGACGGCTTCGGCGTGCTCAAGCACATCCGCTCCTCCCCCTGCCTGCAAGCCATTCCGGCCGTCGTGGTGACCTCGCTGCCGGTGGAATCGGACCGTGTGCGCGCCTCGCTGCTGGGCGCCTCGAACTACCTCGCCAAGGCGATGGACCTCGACGAATTCGCCATCCTGCTGAAGATCTCGCTCAGGCCATTCATCTAGCCGACGCAGGCCTCGGCATATTCGGCGTCGCTCACCAGGCCCGCAAGACGCAGGGCCTCGGGCTTCAAGCTGTCCGGGAAGTCCGCCTTGCCCTCGGGATTGCCCAACTCGTCCAGGGGCGAACAGGCGACCAGGCCTTGGATGATGCGGTAGCCGGCGCCGCGCGGCATGCCCAGCTGGGCGTCCAGCCCGAACAGTCGCGGAAGATGGCTTCCCGCCGCCGGCTGCGAGGCGCGGCGCCGGGCCTGCACCAGGCACACGGCCAGCGCCCTGTCCAACTCCCCTTCCCGCATGCGCTCCACGCGCGGGACGGCGCGGCCGACATGGCGGATGCAAAAAGCGTCGAGGCCTGCGGCATCCAGGCGCGTCCACGCATGCCAGACCGAATCCGCCGCGCGCGAAGGCAGCGCGCAGGTGCCGGCCGCTGCGGCCGCGCAGTCGAAGAACATCATCAGGCCTTCGGCCGACTGGGCATAGAAGGAAGCGTCGCGCGGGATGCCGGGAAACGCCGCGTGCGCACTCCTGGCCCAGTAGGGAAACAGTGCGGCGGGCACGTCGGCCAGCACGGATGCGTAGGTGGACTGGGCGAATTCCCATTCCACCGTGTGCGCCGGCGCGCGCGGGGTTTCCCTGACATTCATCGCTCTCTCCCTTGTCGATCCTCCTCACCTTAGTGCAGGGGCAGCCGGCGGATGATGAGCGAGCTCAACAATGAAAAAACCCGTCTCGCGACGGGTTTCAGGAGAGAGGCTTCAGCGCTGCGGGGCGATCCGCCAGACGGTGCCGCCGGCATCGTCGACCACCAGCAAGGCGCCGTCCTGCGCCACCTCGACGGCGGCGGGGCGGCCCCAGACGTCGCGGTCGCTCAGCACCATGCCGCTCATGAAGTCCTGGTACTGGCCGGTCGGCACGCCGTTCTTCATGAAGACGCGCACCACCTTGTAGCCGGTGCGCACCCCGCGGTTCCAGGAACCGTGCAGGGCCACGAACACGTCACCCTCGTACTCCTTCGGGAAGGCGTTCTTCGCGCCCTTCGGCGCCTGGTACACCACCATGCCGAGCGGCGCCGAGTGCGACTGGATCAGCACGTCCGGCACGATGCTTCTACCCTTCAGGTCCGGGCGCTGGCCCTTCAGGCGCGGGTCTTCGTTGTCGCCGATGTAGTACCACGGCCAGCCGTAGAAACCGCCCTGCTTCACGCGCGTCAGGTAGTCCGGCGGCAGGTTGTCGCCCAGCGCGTCGCGCTCGTTCACGGTGCACATCACGTCGCCCGTGCCCGGGTAGACCAGCATGCCGACGCAGTTGCGCAAGCCGGTGGCATAGGTGCGGCGGTTCTTGCCGTCCACGTCGAAGGCCATGACGGTGGCGCGGTCGGTCTCCACGCCCCAGCTGGCGCCCAGACCATGCCTGGCTTCCCACTGCGCGATCGGTTCGGGCGGCTGCGGGCCGATCTCGGTGGCCACGTTGGTGGCCGAGCCGATCGACAGCAGCATGGTCTTGCCGTCCTTCGAGAATGCCAGGGTACGGGTGGTGTGGCCGCCGCTGGTGTCGGACAGCTCGCGAACGATGACTTCCGCCGCGCCGCGCGCCTTCAGGTCGCCGTTGCGGTAAGGGATACGCACCACCGAATTGACATTGGCGACGTACAGGTACTGCGGGTTTGCGCCCGACGGCCAGAAGGCGATGCCGTAGGGACGGTTCAAGCCGCTGGCAAAGACCTCGACGGTGTCGGCGGCCTGGCCGTTCTTCGCGCGCGCCACCTTGATCTCGCCCTTGGCGGTGGCCGCCAGGAAGACGTCGCCGTTCGGCGCGCGCAGCGCCACCCGCGGCTTGTCGGTATCGACGGCGAACACGCCCACCTTGAAGCCCTGCGGCACGACCGGCATGCTGCCGTTCGGACGCGCCTCGACGCGCGGGCCGTTGCCGGCACTGCTCGTGGCAAACGGCGGCGGCATGTCGGTGAGCTTGATGTGGTGGATGCGGCCGGGCTGGTTGTCGTCCCAGGAACCCTGGCGCTCGGCCGGAGTAGCCGCCTTCGCGGGTGCCGCTGCCGTGACGGCGCCCTGCAGGCTGGCGAGGTAGCCGACCAGCGCCGCGCGGGCCGCCTTGTCCGGCACGCCGACCGGCATCGTGGTGCCGGGCACGTTCTTCGCGGGGTCTGCCAGGAAAACGTCCAGCTCTTCACGGGTCCAGGTCTTGCCGGCCGCGCCGGCTTTCACCAGGGCCGCGGAGTAGTTGAAGCCGGGGACGCCGGCCGCCTTGCGCCCAACGACGCCGAACAGGCCCGGACCGGCGCGCGAGGACAGGCTGGCGTCCACGCTGTGGCAGCTGGCGCAGTTGTTCTGGAAGGTGGTCTGGCCGGCCGTCGTCGACGGTGCGGCGTGGGCAGCGGATGCGGCTGCCAGGCTGGCGATCAGCACCAGGGTCTTGGCTTGCAAAGGCGTTCTCCTGTTATGAGCAATGCGGAACTGGACGGTTCGCCATCATAGGGCAACTCGGTCGCGTGCGCTGAGTAAAGTGTGTCAGGGCTATAATCGCGCACTGCCCCCTCCGGCACCAGCGCGCGGAGCCCATCACAAGCAATTAACGAACGCCGAAACCAATGCCGATGCCCCCGGCCGATGCGGACTCCGTGGCGCATGCCGAACTTGCCCGCTATCGCTTCATCACCGGACTCGACGACGCGATCCGCCTGCTCACCGATCCCGAACAGATTGCCCAGAGCGCCGCGCGCCTGCTCGGCGAGCATCTCGGCGCGGACCGCTGCGCCTATGCCTACGTGAGCGAAGACCAGGACAGCTTCGCCCTCACCGGCAACTACACCAGGGACGTTCCCAGTATCGTCGGGCGTTATCCGACGGCCGCCTTCGACGCCGAGTTCGTCCGCCTGAATAGCCAGGGCTTGCCCTATGTCGTGGAGGACAGCGAGATCGACCCACGCGCAAGCGACGTGTTGCAGGCTTACCGCGATACCGTCATCCGCGCCGTGATCTGCGTCCCCGTCATCAAGGGCGGCCGGTGGGTGGCCTGCATGGCCCTGCACCAGGCCACTCCCCGCCACTGGCAGGAACACGAAGTCCGGCTGCTCGAGGCGGTCGCCCACCGCGCGTGGGAATCGATCGAACGCAGCCGCATCGCGATCGAACTGCGCGCGGCCGAGGAACAGGTGCGTGCCAGCCACGACTACCTGCGCCTGCTGCTCGACTGCACCGAGGAAGGCTTTTATTCGATCGACCGCGAGGGCGTCACCATCATGTGCAACGCCGCCTTCCTGAAGATACTGGGATTTCAACACGAGAGCGAGGTGATCGGCAGGAAGCTGCATGGCGTGATCCACCACGCGCACCCGGACGGCGCGCATTACTGCGTGGAGGATTGCCCGATCTACCGCGCCGCGCGCGACGGCGTGCCGGCGCTGGTGGACGACGAGATGTTCTTCCGCGTGGAGGGCAGCGCTTTTCCGGTCGAGTACCGCGCGCGCCCGGTCTGGCGCGACGGCCAGCTGCATGGCGCGGTCTGCACCTTCGTCGACCTGACCCAGCGCCGCCGCACCGAGGATGCGCTGCGCAAGAGCGAGGCCCATCTGCAGTCGGTGTTCGGGCAGACCGCCGCCGGCATCTGCGAAACCGACCTGCAAGGCCGGATCGTGAAGATCAACGACCGCTTCTGCGAGATGGTGGGACGCACCCGGGAAGAGCTGCTCTCGACGAGCATGCAGGAGATCACCCATCCTGACGACCTGCCGCTGAACCTTCCGCTGTTCAAGCGGATCATCGCCACCGGCGAGTCCTTCGAGATCGAAAAACGCTACCTGCGCCCGGACGGAAGCAGCGTCTGGGTCAACAATACCGTCAGCCTGATCCGCGCTCCGGCCGGACAGGGCTCGGACAGCACCCTCGCCGTCTGCATCGACATCACCAAGCGCAAGCACGCCGAGGAAGCCTTGCGCGAAGCCGACCGCCGCAAGGACGAGTTCCTGGCCATGCTGGCGCACGAATTGAGGAACCCGATGGCGCCGATCCGCGCCGCCGCCGACCTGCTGGAATCGCGCGACCTGGCGCCCGAGCAGCGCCGCCGCACCAGCCAGATCATCTCGCGCCAGGTCAAGCACATGACCGGCCTGGTGGACGATCTGCTGGATGTCTCGCGCGTCACGCGCGGCCTGGCGGAGCTGCAACAGGCGCGCCTCGACGTCAAGCAGGTCATCGCGGATGCCATCGAACAGACCCGCCCCCTGATGGAAGCGAAGCGCCACCGCCTGGTGGTGGAACTGGCGTTCGATGCCGCCCAGGTGCTGGGCGACCACAAGCGCCTGGTGCAGGTCCTGAGCAATCTGCTGGGCAACGCGGCCAAGTACACCCCGGCGGAAGGCCGCATCGAAGTGACGATGGGAGCGACCGACGAGCAGGTGGTCCTGGCGGTCGCGGACAACGGCATCGGCATCGCCCAGGAACTGCAGGTGCGCATATTCGACCTGTTCGCCCAGGCCGACCGCAGCCCCGACCGCTCGCAGGGCGGCCTCGGCATCGGCTTGGCCCTGGTGAGAAGCCTGGTGGAGCTGCACGGCGGCAGCGTCGCCGCTCACAGCGAAGGCGTAGGCAAGGGCAGCCGTTTCGTCGTGACCCTGCCGCGCGCCGCCGCGGAGGATTTGCCGGAGGCTGCACAAGGCGACGCCGCGCCGCTTGCGCCGTCCGCCGCACGGCGCGTGCTGGTGGTCGACGACAACGTCGATGCGGCCCAGATGCTGGGCATGTGCCTGGAGGCGGCCGGCCACGCCGTCATGATCGAGCACGATTCGCAGCAGGCGCTGGAACGGGCCAGTACCTGGCTGCCCGAGGTGTGCATCCTCGATATCGGCCTGCCTGGGATGGATGGGAACGAGCTGGCGCGCCGCTTGCGCGCGCAGCCGGAGACCTCGAAGGCGACCCTGATCGCCTTGACGGGCTATGGACAGGAGCAGGACCGGCAGAACGCCATGGCGGCGGGATTCGACCATCACCTGGTCAAGCCGGTGGCGGCGCCGGACTTGCTGGCGCTGGTGGCCAAGACGCGGCGCCTGGACTGACGCCTTCCCCAAGCTGACAGCCGGCGCAAAAATATCGTCACAGCGACCATCCGCCAGCTGGCAGATCGTAGTGAAAGCCAACAACGTCTGTCTGCGCCTAGTTACCTCATCAAGATCTACGTGAAAATGCTCATCGTGCGCCTTGATCTAACAGATCGATCCGTAAGTGCTCTTCCCGGTCGGTACGTCGAGGCCGAAATAACACGCATACCCTGAGTACGTGCCGCGCTTTTCCCAGATGCAGGAAAGATGGCCTCTGAGACGCGTCCGGTGGTCCGGCCCGGCCCCGCAGGCTTCCTTCCTGTCTGGCCCGATCTGGTCGAAAAGCTCCTTCGCGAGAGGTCCGGTGAACATCAGCGATACTTTCCGGTCCTTGGCTGTCGGCGGCACGGAGTCGCCCAAACTGCCGCCGTACACGTAGTAGTCGCCCTTGAGTGGCGTGGCGAGATACCGCGCCCCCGGGTCTTTCGGAGGCTGCGGGTCGGCCGCGTTGGCGAAGGGGAGCAGCAATGCGACGGCGAGGCATATCAGGCGTGTGTTCATCGTCCCTCCCATAATCCAACGTGCAGGTGATCGTCGTGCAAAGGCCAACGTTTCACGCGCGGGCCGCACGCCGCGCGCAGCTCGTCATCGTTGAAGTAGATGAGCTTGACGAGCGGGTGCCGCAAGAACAGGTTGACCAACTTGATGGTGGCCGCCTGGTCGTAGATGGTCTTGTCCTTGTACGTGCAGCGGGCCGCCTGGCCGACCATCCCGTCCTTGCGGATCGGACGCATGTCCATTTCGATGCCCTTCATGTGGGTATCATGCTCGTACCTGACTCCGCCGGCGAGGCTCATGTTCCCGATGCCGAATTTCCGGTGGTCGATGGCCTGCCACTCCCGCTCAACCCAGAAGATGACGGACAGCATGGAGGGGTGGGCGTATTGGGCGAGATGACCGGTGCCAGGCCTTCCGCCCACGTTGCCATACACGTAGTAACCGGCCTGCTCAGGCGCCTGGGGAAGCATGAAGTGCCCCAGGTTGTCCCGTGGTTGAATTGGAATGGCCATGGCCAGTCCTTACGCGCAGCACTTCTTGGCCGCAAGGTCCCAACCGCCGGCGGTTTGGCCGCCGATGCCGCCACCGATCTTCTGCTGCGTGTACGACCACTTCACCTTCGTGAAACACAGCCCGATTTCGTCCTGGAGCAGGCCACCGCCGTTCATCACCTGGTCCATGTGGGATATCAGTACGTTCTCCAGATCGACCTGGTAGTACTTGACTCGCTTGCCGTCGCCATCGGCGCGCATGAATTCGAGCCTGGCCTTCGGGATTGTCTTGCCCATCGAGCAGTGCTGCATCAGGATCGGCGAGGCGAGGTCGGCGATCTTGGATAACGACAATATCCGATGCTCGCAATGTCCGGCAGTGTGGCCGCCCCCGGTGGACTTGCTACCGACCGTAGGTTGCATCACGCCGAAGCTGACTGAGGCGAGCTCGATCCAACCTTGGTGGCCAGCGTCGGCCGACTCGCCCTTGATGCCGTCGATCTGCAAGTATGCGTCGGATGCCATTGGTGTTCTCCTCGATGATGAATTGAACAACCATTCTGACTCTGGGCAGACCGAGATAGATTGGCGGTGCGCAAGATGCTGAGATTTTGTAGCGTGAAGCCTGTCTCGATCTAGCGCCCGCCTTATAAGGTCAGCAGGCCGCGAAAGCCGCGCGCTGCGTAATAGGACTCGGCGCCGTTGTGGTAGACGAATACCCGGCCGTAGCGGCGGTCGCAGAACAGCGCGCCGCCCAGCTTGCGCACGTCTGGCGGGGTGGCGATCCAGCTCGAGGTCTTGCGGTCGAATTCACCGAACGTCTGCAGGTGGCGGTACTGTTCTTCGGTCAGCAACGCGATGCCCATGCTGGCGGCCACCTCCTCCGCACTGCTGCGTGGCTTGTTTTCCTTGCGCGCGTCCAAGGCGGCACGGTCGTAGCAGATGCTGCGCCGGCCTGCCGGCGATTCCGGGGAGCAGTCGCAGAAAACGATGCTGCCAGTCGCCTCCTCGATGCCGACGACGTCCGGCTCGCCGCCGGTCGCTTCCATCTGTGCCAGCGCATCCAGCGCGGCGGGATGGTCTGCGAGTCTTGCCGCTACCTCGGACCAGTCAGCTCCCGCGTGGCGGTGCATGTTCTTGTCGAAGCGGGCCTTCAATGTCTGCAGAAGTTCGTCGGCTTGTTCCGGGGTCATGGCGGGCCTTGTCCTCTCATGGTGGTGAAACGCAAAGTTAGCACAGCCGCGTGCTCCGGAATGAAAAAAACCGGCCACCGTTGCCGGCAGCCGGGTTTCATGTAGCCGATGCGGGAGATCAGTCCCAGCTCAGCGCGCCACCGGTCTGGTACTCGGTCACGCGCGTCTCGAAGAAGTTACGCTCCTTCTTCAGGTCGATCATCTCGCTCATCCACGGGAACGGGTTCTCTTCGTTCGGGAACAGCGGATCCAGGCCGATCTGCACGGCGCGGCGGTTGGCGATGAAGCGCAGGTAGCCCTTGAACATCGGGGCGTTCAGGCCCAGCACGCCGCGCGGCATGGTGTCTTCGGCGTAGCGGTACTCGAGTTCGACGGCCTGCAGGAACAGGGCTTTCAGCTCTTCGCGGAAGGCCGGGGTCCACAGCTGCGGGTTTTCCATCTTGATCGTGTTGATCAGGTCGATGCCGAAGTTCACGTGCATCGACTCGTCGCGCAGGATGTACTGGTACTGCTCGGCGGCGCCGGTCATCTTGTTCTGACGACCGAGCGCCAGGATCTGGGTGAAGCCGACGTAGAAGAACAGGCCTTCCATCAGGCAGGCGAACACGATGATCGACTTGAGCAGCTTCTGGTCGTTTTCCAGGGTGCCGGTCTTGAAGTCGGGGTCGGTCAGGACGTTGATGAACGGGATCAGGAACTGGTCCTTGTCGTGGATCGACGCGATCTCGTTGTAGGCGTTGAAGATCTCGCGCTCGTCCAGGCCCAGCGACTCGACGATGTACTGGTAGGCGTGGGTGTGGATCGCTTCCTCGAAAGCCTGGCGCAGCAGGTACTGGCGGCATTCCGGCGCGGTGATGTGGCGGTAGGTGCCCAGCACGATGTTGTTGGCGGCCAGCGAGTCGGCGGTCACGAAGAAGCCGAGGTTGCGCTTGACCAGGCGGCGCTCGTCTTCCGACAGGCCGTTCGGGCTCTTCCACAGCTCGATGTCGCGCTGCATGTTCACTTCCTGCGGCATCCAGTGGTTCGCGCAGCCGGCCAGGTACTTGTCCCATGCCCACTTGTACTTGAACGGCACCAGCTGGTTCACGTCGGTCTGGCCGTTGATGATGCGCTTGTCGTCGGCGTTGACGCGCTTGGCGACTTCGGCGGCGGCGGGTGCTGCTTCGCCGGCGGCCTGCGGTGCGCGCGGGGCTGGTGCGGTAGTTGGTTCGTCGTCCCAAGAGAGCATGGTGTTATTCCTTCTTTCGTGGCCTCCTCGATTGGTGGGCCGTTAAGTATTCAGGGTGGTCGTCATTCGCGGGTGGAAGCCAAGCGTTAGTGGTGCACTACGAACTTGGATTCCGGCCTTCGCCGGAATGACGGTTTTGAGCTTAGTGGTACAAAGTGCTGCCGGGCCGTCAGGCCGGGCAGCACGTTTAGTGGCTTATTGGCAGGCTTCGCACTCGTCGAAGCCGGCGTCGCCCGGACGCAGGTAGCAGGCGGCGCCTTCCACCACTTCCGCGCTTGCAGCGGCCGGTGCCGCCGGAGCGGCAGCCACCGGACCGTTCGCTGCCGGCGCGGCGTGGCCGGCCACCAGGCCGCCCGAGACCGGCACCGCGTTCAGGGCGCCGGTGCGGGTGGTCGACTTCTCCATGTGCGTCGCCGCGATGGTGCGCAGGTAGTAGGTGGTCTTCAGGCCGCGCAGCCAGGCCAGCTTGTAGGTCTCGTCCAGCTTCTTGCCCGAGGCGCCGGCCATGTAGATGTTCAGCGACTGGGCCTGGTCGATCCACTTCTGGCGGCGCGAGGCGGCTTCCACCAGCCACTTCGGCTCGACTTCGAACGCGGTGGCGTAGATGTCGCGCAGGTCTTGCGGCACGCGGTCGATCTTGGAGAGCGAGCCGTCGAAGTACTTCAGGTCGGCGATCATCACCTCGTCCCACAGGTCGCGCGCCTTCAGGTCGCGCACCAGGTAGGAGTTGATCTCGGTGAACTCGCCCGACAGGTTCGACTTCACGTACAGGTTCTGGAAGGTCGGCTCGATGCAGGCCGACACGCCGATGATGTTCGAGATGGTCGCGGTCGGGGCGATCGCCACGCAGTTCGAGTTACGCATGCCGAACTGTTTGATGCGCTCGCGCACCACGGTCCAGTCCATCGATTCGCTGGTGTCCTGCTCCAGGTAGCCGCCGCGTTCTTCCGCCAGCAGCTTGATCGAGTCCTGCGGCAGGATGCCGCGGTCCCACAGCGAACCTTCGTAGGTCTCGTAGCGGCCGCGCTCTTCGGCCAGCTCGGTCGAGGCCAGGTAGGCGTAGTAGCAGACGGCTTCCATCGACTTGTCGGCGAACTCCACGGCCTTGTCCGAGGCGAACGGCACGCGCATCATGTGCAGGCAGTCCTGGTGGCCCATGATGCCCATGCCCACCGGGCGGTGGCGCAGGTTCGAGTTGCGCGCCTTGTCCACGGCGTAGTAGTTGATGTCGATGACGTTGTCCAGCATGCGCATCGCGGTGCGGATGGTCTTCTGCAGCTTGGCGTGGTCCAGGCCCTCGCCCTTCATGTGCTGCGGCAGGTTCACCGAGCCCAGGTTGCAGACGGCGATCTCGTCGGCGCTGGTGTTCAGCGTGATCTCGGTGCACAGGTTCGACGAGTGCACCACGCCGACGTGCTGCTGCGGCGAACGGATGTTGCACGGATCCTTGAAGGTGATCCACGGGTGGCCGGTCTCGAACAGCATCGACAGCATCTTGCGCCACAGGTCGAGGGCTTCGACCTTCTTGTACACGGTCATTTCGCCGCGTGCGGCCTTGGCTTCATAGGCGACGTAGGCTTCTTCGAAGGCCTTGCCGACCTTGTCGTGCAGGTCCGGGGTTTCGCTCGGCGAGAACAGGCTCCAGTGGCCCTTCTCCATCACGCGCTTCATGAACAGGTCCGGAATCCAGTTCGCGGTGTTCATGTCGTGGGTGCGGCGGCGGTCGTCGCCGGTGTTCTTGCGCAGGTCGAGGAATTCCTCGATGTCCATGTGCCAGGTTTCCAGGTAGGCGCAGACCGCGCCCTTGCGCTTGCCGCCCTGGTTCACCGCCACGGCGGTGTCGTTGACCACTTTCAGGAACGGGACCACGCCCTGCGACTTGCCGTTGGTGCCCTTGATGCGCGAGCCCAGCGCGCGGACCGGGGTCCAGTCGTTGCCCAGGCCGCCGGCGAACTTCGACAGCAACGCGTTTTCCTTGATCGCGTCGTAGATGCCTTCCAGGTCGTCGCCGACGGTGGTCAGGTAGCACGAGGACAGCTGCGAGCGGCGGGTGCCCGAGTTGAACAGGGTCGGGGTCGAGCTCATGAAGTCGAACGACGACAGCAGGTTGTAGAACTCGATGGCGCGCGCTTCGCGGTCGGCTTCGCGCAGGGCCAGGCCCATCGCGACGCGCATGTAGAAGGCCTGCGGCATCTCGATGCGGGTTTCGCGCACGTGCAGGAAGTAGCGGTCGTACAGGGTTTGCAGGCCGATGTAGCCGAACTGCAGGTCGCGGTCGGCGACGATGGCCTTGGCCAGGCGCTCGAGGTCGTACTTGCCCAGCTCTTCGTCCAGCAGTTCGTTCTGGATGCCCTTGGCGATGTATTGCGGGAAGTAGGTGATGTACTCGGCAGCGGCGCCGGCTTGCGGCACTTCATGGCCGAAGACTTCCTTGCGGATGGTGTGCAGCAGGATGCGCGCGGTGACCTGGCTGTAGGCCGGGTCGGTTTCCATCAGGGCGCGGGCGGCCAGGATGGCCGACTTGTGCAGCTCTTCGACCGGCACGCCGTCGTACAGGTTCTTCAGGGTCTCGGCGACGATGGCGTCGGCGTCGACGTGCTTTTCCAGGCCCGAGCAGGCCGCGTTCACGAGGGCGTGGACGTCGTTGATGTCCAGCGGACGGCGCTCGCCGCCGTCGACCACGTGGATCTGCGGCGCGGCGACCGGAGTACCGCCGGCGGCTTCCTTGGCGGCCTTGCGCTCTTCCATGCGCTTGGCGCGGTACAGCACGTATTCGCGGGCGACGTCATGCTCGCCCGAGCGCATCAGCGACAGTTCGACTTGGTCCTGCACGTCTTCGATGTGGAAGGTGCCGCCGTTCGGCTGGCGGCGCACGAGAGCGGCCACCACGTTGTCGGTCAGCTGCTCGACCAGCTCGCGGATGCGGGCCGACGCCGCGCCCTGCCCGCCGGCGACGGCGAGGAAGGCCTTGGTCATCGCGACCGAGATCTTGTGCGGCTCGAAAGCGACCACGGCGCCGTTGCGGCGGATAACCCGGTAGTCACCACGTGCGACGATTTCTGCGGGCGTGGCGGTGGCCGGCGCGCCCGGGGTGACGTGCGGATTGATCGAAATGTCTTGTGCTGTTTGCATTGAGCCTCCAGTGAGCAGCGGATTTGCCGTTGTTGTCTTGAGCCGGACTTGTCAACCGGACAAAATTTTAAGCAAAGCGATACCCCGCCAGCTGGAACTCCTCACTGGCAACCAAGGATGAGATCAATGCGGCAGGGTAGAAATCGTTGTTAATTCAGTAGCTTGCGGAGCAAGCTTCAAGTCGAACGTGAATCTAGTTTCTTCTGATCCACTACCACTATATCTAGTGTTCGAACTTGATATGAGACTAATTGTAGTGCCTGACCTAGGTCAGGGCAAGTGACGGAGCCCGTAATTTTTTTTGTTTTTTTTGGTGCGCTGGCTTGACAAGCCCATAGGGCAATAACGACGGGCGGTATGCGGTGAGTGAGCACTAACCCTGTTCCGGAACGCTGCACAAGGCTTAATCAGCTGCATGCGCGGCGCATCGTTCTTGTACATTTTGCACTGGCGAAAAGACAACACGATGACATGCCGACTCGCGCTTTTGCAGGAGACTCACGCATGGTCGTCCGGCGCGCAGATCTCCAGCTTCTGCATCTGATAGCGCAGCTGGCGCACGCTGATGCCGAGCAGGCTCGCTGCCTGGGTGCGGTTGAACTGGGTCTGCTGCAGGGCGCGTCCGATGATGTCGCGCTCGACCTGGCTCAGGTACTCGGGCAGGTTGCTCGGCAGGCCGTTGGGACCCAGCATGGCGGAAGCGGGCGCCGCCTCCACCGGGGCAGGCGCAGGCGTCGGCACCGGTTCCGGCAAGGGCGTGGGCGCGGGCATGCTCGCGGCCGGTTCGCGCCGCAACGCGTCGCCCGGCCGCGCCGCCTTGAGCGACAGGTCGCCCACTTCGATCACGCCGTCGTTGGCAAAGGCCAGCGCCCGCTCCAGCACGTTTTCCAGTTCGCGGATATTCCCCGGGAAGGAGTAAGCACGCAGCGCATCGAGCACGCCCGGCCCGAGCGCGGCCTGGCCGGGCCCGGTCAGGCGCGCCAGGATCGCGTCCACCAGCGGCGCCAGGTCGTCGATCCGTTCGCGCAGCGGCGGCAGCGACAGTTCGATCACGTTCAGGCGGTAGAACAAGTCCTGCCTGAACCTGCCCTGCTCCACGCATTTCGCCAGGTCCTGGTGGGTGGCGCTGATGATGCGCACGTCCACCGGCTCTTCCGTGGTGGCGCCGATCTTGCGCACGCGCCGCTCCTGGATCGCGCGCAGCAGCTTGACCTGCATCGGCAGCGGCAGGTCGGCCACTTCGTCCAGCATCAGGGTGCCGCCGTTGGCGGCCTGGAAGAAGCCGTCGCGCTCTTCGGCCGCGCCGGTGAAGGCGCCCTTGCGGTAGCCGAAGAACTCGGCTTCCATCAGGGTTTCGGGAATGGCGCCGCAGTTCACCGCCACGAACGCCTTGCCGGCGCGCGAACTCTGGGCGTGGATCTCGCGCGCGGCCAGTTCCTTGCCGCTGCCGGATTCGCCCGTGATCGAGATCGGTGCGTTCGAGCGCGCCAGCCGTCCGATCTGGGCGCGCAAGGCCGCCATCGCGCTTGACGTGCCGATCATGCGCGAACCGGGCGCCGCGCCGTCCGCCCGGGGCGCCGGGGCATCAAGCAGTTTCAGGGCCGAGCGCACCATCACGCGCAGCGCATCCAGGGCCACCGGCTTGGAGATGTAGTCGAAGGCGCCGGCCTTGAGCGCCACCACCGCGTTCTCGGCGCTGCCGTAGGCGGTGATGACGGCGATCGGCGTGCCCTTGTGCGACGCGGTCACCTCGCGCACCAGTTCCAGCCCCAGGCCGTCCGGCAGGCGCATGTCGGTCAGGATCAGCGCGTAGTCGTGTTCCTCGAGCAGCCCGCGCGCCTGGCGCAGCGTGGCCGCGCTGTCGACGTCCAGCCCCATCTTGAGCAGGGTGATCTCGAGCAGTTCGCGCAGGTCGGCTTCGTCGTCGACCACCAGGATGCGGGGTGCGGTCATGGTTCTCTCACACTATATATATAAGCAACCGGATCCTAGGCCGGCTGCGAGAAGCTGATCACGAAACGCCCGCTCGCCCGGCGCGGTCCGGTGGCGGTGGGGTCGAAGCGGTATTCGTAGTCGAGCTTCGCATCGTTGTTCAGGCACAGCTCGCGCGCCAGGTACAGGCCCAGGCCCGTGCCCTTGCTCGAGGTAGTATAGAAGGGTTCGAACAGGTGGGCGCGCACTTCGGGCGTGATGCCGGGGCCGTCGTCCTGCACGTGCAGTTCGATGCGGCCGGCGGCGTCCAGGGCCGGGAAGATGCGGATGCTGCCGGGCTCGCGGCTGGCATAGCGCACCGCATTGCCCAGCAGGTTGAGCAGCACTTCGTGCAGGTGCAGCGGGTCGAAGCGCAGCGCGCTCGTCCCGGGGTCGCCCAGGTAGACTATATCATCCGCGAGCCCATGGGTTTCGCAGAATTCGGCCTTCAGCTCGGCGAGAAAGCTGGCCAGCTGCACCGGCTCGCCGTTCGGCTGCACCTTGCGCGACAGCTGCAGGATGTCCTCGACCATGCGGTTCACGCGCGTCACGTTGTCGCCCACGATCTTCAGCAGGCGCACCTCGGCCGGGCCGTGCAGGTCTTCGGCCAGCAGCGCGGTGGCGTGGCCGATCGCCGACAGCGGATTGCGCACCTCGTGCGCGATGCTGGCGGTGAGGCGTCCCATCGAGGCCAGCTTGAGCTGCTGCGCCTGGTTCTCGATGGCGCTGACGTCCTGCATGAACACCACGCTGCGTCCCAGCGCGACATCGAGCGTGTCGACCCGTGCGAAGCGCAGCTTCAGGTGCACCGGCTGGTCGCGCCGGCCGCGCAGGGGGCCCGTGTCTTCCTGATAGGGCTTGACGGTCACGAACGCAGCGTCTTCGCTCGGCGCGCGCAGCCAGGCGCTGAAGGCTTGCGCCAGCGGTTCCAGCCCCGGCGCCTCGCCCAGCCGGAACGCCGCCACCTCCCCCTCCAGGCCCAGCATGCGGCGCGCCGCGGGGTTGCCGGTGTAGACCGCGCTGTCGTCGCCCACCACCAGGATGCCGTCGCCGACGTCGGCAATCACGATCGCGTTGATCGCCTGCTGGACGCGCAGGTCGACGCCGCGCTGCGCGGCCAGTTCTTCCTGCTTGATCAGGCGCGCCGCCAGGCGGTTTACCACCAGCACGCCGGCGAAGAAGGCGGCGCCGTACAGGCCGGCCTGCATCGGCGAGCGCCCGTTGTCCTGCATGAAGACCTGCCAGGTGGTTTCAAGCAGCAGGAACAGGGTGGCGACCGCGCTCGCAAACAGCGCCAGCGTCAAGGGAGCCAGGATGGCGGCGCCGGCCAGCGGGAACAGGTACAGGATCGCCAGGCCGCTGCGCATGCCGCCGGCTTCCAGGTAGAGCAGCGAGATCACGGCCAGGTCGAGCGCGATCTGGCAGCCCAGCTGCAGCGCGAAGCGGCGCCGCCACCAGGCGCCGAGCGCGCCGAAGACGAGCGCCGCCACCAGGTAGAACAGGCAGGCCGGGGTGTTGGCCGCGTCCAGGCGCACGCCCCCGTCGGTGATGCGCACGCCCAGGTAAAGCAGCAGCACCAGCGCGATGACGATGCGGGTGACGGTGAAGGTCTGGAGCGAGCGCCACAGGGTCATGCGCGCTTCGCGGGACAGCACTGCTCTTGGGGACATCGGCCGGCTTACTGCGGCGGCAGGCGCACGTGGCCCGGCGAGCAGTAGTCGTGGCCGTCGGCGTGCACCGCTTCGGAGGCCGGGAAATGGATGCCGCAGTGCGCGCACTGGGTCATGGTTTCGATTTCGGCCACCGGCGCCTGGCGCGGCGGTTCACGCGCATCTTGCCGATTGAGGGGCGGCTGCTGGCGCCCGCCCAGGCCCTTGAGTTTGGCGCGGATCGCCATGACGACCAGCCCGATCAGGAGGATCCAGAAGATGACGCGACTCATGCCAGCCCCCGGTGCAGGACGACTTCGAGCACGAAGCGGCTGCCGACGTAGGCCAGCGCCAGCGTGGCGAAGCCCGCCAGCGTGAAGCGCAGCGCGGTCTTGCCGCGCCAGCCTTGATAACGGCGGCCCGCCAGCAGCGCCGCGAACAGCAGCCAGGACAGCAGCGCGAACACGCTCTTATGGTCGAGGCGCAGGGCGCGGCCGAACAGCTGTTCGGAGAACACCACGCCCGACAGCACGGTGAGGCTGAGCAGGATGAAGCCGATCCAGATCACGCGGAACAGCAGCTTTTCCATGGTCAGCAGCGCCGGCAGCTGGTCCAGCGCGCTGCCCAGCCAGCCGCCGCTGGCGGCGCGCGTGTGCAGGCGCGCCTCCTGCAGGGCCATCAGCACGGCGTGGAAAGCGGCGATGGTGAGCGTGCTGTAGGCCAGCACCGCGACCACGACGTGCCAGCCGAAGGCCGGCGTCTGGCCGTTCAGCGGCAGCAGGCTGCCGGGGAAGACCACCGGCAGCACCACCGCCACCATGGCGAAAGGCATGACCAGGCGGCGCATGCCGTCGAGGGCGAAATTGCGGTTTTCCAGCCAGTAGGCAGCCACCGAGACCCACAGGGCGCTCGAGAGCATGATGGCGAAGCCGACCCGCAGCTGGCCCGGCTCGGCCACGTCGAGCCCGAGCGCGGCGCCATGCACCGCCCAGGCCAGGGCGGTGACGCCTGAGATGACGGCGCCCCGGCGCGACGGCAGCAGGGCGCACACCGCGTACAGCAGGGCCGCGGCGAGGAAGAGGGAGTTCTGCATAATAAGAGTCTACACCATCGGGAAATGGTGGGGGCGGGCCCTCCCCCGCCCCTAAGGCCTATTTAAGAGCGTATTTGCAACTAGTCCACCGCCGCCATCCGCAACTCCTCCGTATGATGCCGCTGCTGCTCTTCCATCACCATCACCCCCAGCTCCCTTTTGAGCGCGTTGAACTCCGGCGCCGCCGGGTCGCGCATGCGCGCAATCTCGACCAGCAGGTCGCGCTTGATCGTCCCCGGCCGGTAGGTCATCACGACGATCCGGTCCGCCAGGTAGACCGCCTCCTCGATGCTGTGGGTAACGAACAGGATGGTCTTCTTCAGCTCGGACCAGATGCGCAGCAGCTCGTCCTGCAGGTTGCGGCGGGTGAGCGCATCCAGGGCGCCGAAGGGCTCGTCCATCAGCATGATCGGCGAATCGAGCGCCAGCACGCGCGCGATCGCCACGCGCTGGCGCATGCCGCCTGACAGGTCCTTGGGAAAGCGCTGGCGGAAGTCGCTCAGGGACAGCATGCCCAGCAGGTCGCCGACCCGCGCGCGGATCTCGGCCTTGCCCAGGCCCTTGATGTGCAGGCCGAAGGCGATGTTGTCCTCGACCGTCATCCAGGGGAACAGCGCATATTCCTGGAACACCATGCCGCGGTCCGGCCCCGGCGCTGTAACCGGGTTGCCGTCGACCGTGATCGTGCCGCTGCTGGGCAGCGAGAAGCCCGCCACGGCGTTGAGCAGCGTGGACTTGCCGCAGCCGGATGGCCCGAGCAGGCAGGTGAACTGCCCGCGCGGGATGTCGAGGTCGATGTCCTGCAATGCCGTGACCGTCCTGCCGCCGGTTTCGAACAGCTTGTGGACGCCATCGACGCGGATATGCGGCTGCAGGACCTGCGGGGGGATAGCATGCGGTGCGTTCATGTCAGTGCTCCAGGCCGCGGTGCCAGCGCAGCAGGTAGTTATTCAGGCGGTTCATGGCGATGTCGATGGCCAGGCCGAGCAGGCCGATGGTGATCATCCCGGCGATGATCTTGTCGGACCAGAAGTACTCGCGCGCCTCCAGGATGCGGAAACCCAGCCCGTTGTTCACGGCGATCATCTCCGACACGATCACCACGATGAAGGCGGTGCCGATCCCGATCCGCACGCCCGACAGGATGTAGGGCACCGCGGCCGGCAGGATCACGCGCAGGAACATGGTGGCGCCGCCCGCCCCCAGGTTGCGCGCCGCGCGCAGGTAGATGCCGTCCACGTGGCGCACCCCGGCGATGGTGTTCATCAGGACCGGGAAGAAGGCCCCCAGTGCGATCAGGAACACGGCCGGCGGGTTGCCCAGCCCGAACCACAGGATGGCCAGCGGGATGTAGGCGATCGGCGGGATCGGGCGCAGCAGCTGCACCAGGGGGTTCATCCACGCGTACACGACGCGGCTCGCGCCCATCGCCAGCCCGAGCGGCAGGGCCAGCCCGGCGCCGATCGCGAAGCCCACCACCACCCTCACCATGCTGGTCCAGATGTCGATCGGCAGCTCGCCCGACAGCGCCCAGGACCACCAGCCGCCTTCGGTATAGTCCGCGTAGGGCGCCAGCGGCAGCAGGTAGGCCACCCACTTGCGCCAGACGTCGAGCGGGGCCGGCAGCACCTGCGGGTTGACCCAGCCGTTCATGGCGACCCACTGCCACAGCAGGACGGCGGCCACCGGGACTACCGCACCGACCGCCATCTCGCGCCAGCGTTCGCGCGTTTGCTTGCGCCTGTCTTGGGTATGCATGCTGGCCTCCTTCACTTCACGCCCAGGCTGTTCTTCGCCGCCGCCAGCAGGTCGGTGCGCACCCATTCCTGGGCCACCGGCGGTTTCGCCATGCGCCCCACCCCGGTTCTGGCCATGATGTCGGTGGTGACCTGAATGTGCTCGGGCGTGATGTCGAAGGAATACGGCGAATTGCGGATCGCATCCTGGAAGTCGTCGCTCGTGATCTGGTTCTTGAAGATCGTCTCGCGCACGTATTTCTCGGCCACCGAGGGGCTGTCGATGAAGGTCCTGGTGGCGTCGACGAAGCAGCGCATGAATTTTTCCGCCGCCAAGCGCCGTTCGCGGTAGAACTTCTCGGTCATGACCATGGTCCGGATCGGCTCGCCGATCGGGGTGTCATACGGTTTGATCACTTCGACGCCGAAGCCCTTGTTGATCGCCTGCGAGGACTGCGGCTCGGACTGCATCATGGCGTCGATCTGCTTGCCGAGCAGGGCCTGGTTCAGGTCGGCGTAGGACAGGAACACCAGCTGCACGTCCTTGCCGGGCGCCGCATCGGCCTTCAATCCATGCTTGGCCAGCTGCGCCATCAGGAGCACTTCCTGGATCGCGCCGCGGGTCACGCCGACCCGCTTGCCCTTGAGCCCCGCGACGCTGCGGATGCCCAGTTCGGGCCGCGCCACCAGGCGCGCGCCGCCCTTGGCGAAACCGGCCACCACGACGATCGGCGCCCCGCCGGCGCGGCCCGAGATCGCCGCCTCCGAGGCGGTGGCGCCGACGTCCAGCTCGCCGGCGATGATCGCCTGCATCACGTCCAGGCCCTTGGCGAAGACCTTTTCCTCGACCCGGATGCCGCACTTCGGCGCGATCTCCTTGATGTACGAGACCGCGCCGAAATGGGCGAGCTTGAGGTTCCCGAGCCGGACCACCTCCTGGGCCCCGGCGCCGCCTGCTGCCAGCAGGGCGGCTGCGGCGAGGATGCTGCTGACTAGCTTGATCATGCCTGTTCTCCCGTATATACAAATCGCAAAACAATTGGTGTCGCCTGTATGCGGCACAGCAAAACATGTGTGCGCACCAGATCGATGCTGACGGGAAATGGCCTATGAGTACGTGAGCTGTGTCAGAAACGGCAAGGTTTCCATATGATCGAACGCATCACAGGTGAGGAAAAACTGCGTTATATCGCTGCGGTGGTCGAACTCGGCGGCTGCCGCAAGGTAGAATGGCGGTTTGTCGAATGCGACGTGCTGTCTTATATAGTAGGTAGAACATGCTAGATAACCTTACCCAACGCCTAGCCAAGGTCGTCAAGACGATGCGCGGCGAGGCGCGCCTTACCGAGGCGAACACCGCCGAGATGCTGCGCGAAGTGCGCATGGCCCTGCTCGAGGCCGACGTGGCGCTGCCGGCGGTGCGCGAATTCATCGCCAAAGTCAAAGAGAAAGCGCTGGGCGAAGAAGTCATCGGCTCGCTCAGCCCCGGCCAGGCCCTGGTCGGCGTGGTGCAGCGCGAGCTGGCCGCCCTGATGGGCGCCGACCTCGGCCCCGACGCCACCCAGCTGTCCTTCGCCCAGCAGCCGCCGGCGATCATCCTGATGGCCGGCCTGCAGGGTGTGGGTAAGACCACCACCACCGGCAAGCTCGCCAAGTACCTCAAGGAACAGAAGAAAAAGAAGGTCCTGACCGTTTCGGCCGACGTCTACCGCCCTGCCGCGATCGCGCAGCTGGAGTCCGTCACCAAGCAGGTCGGCGCCGACTTCTTCCCGTCCACCGCCAACGACAAGCCGGTCGACATCGCGCGTAACGCGCTCGATTGGGCCAAGAAGCACTACCACGACGTCCTGATCATCGACACCGCCGGCCGCCTCGGCATCGACGAAGCGATGATGCAGGAGATCGCGGCGGTGCACGCCGCCGTCAATCCGGTCGAGACCCTGTTCGTGGTCGACGCCATGCTGGGCCAGGATGCGATCAACACCGCCAAGGCCTTCAACGACGCCCTACCGCTCACCGGCGTGGTGCTGACCAAGCTCGATGGCGATTCGCGCGGCGGCGCGGCCCTGTCGGTGCGCCACGTGACCGGCAAGCCGATCAAGTTCGCCGGCGTGTCCGAAAAGCTGGACGGCCTGGAAGCCTTCGATCCGACCCGCATGGCCAACCGCGTGCTGGGCATGGGCGACATCCTGGCGCTGGTGGAAGAAGCGCGCAAGGGCGTCGACGCCGAGGCCGCGACCGAGCTGGCCAACAAGATCAAGGGCGGCGGCAAGTTCGACATGAACGACTTCAAGGCGCAGCTGACCCAGATGAAGAAGATGGGCGGCATGTCCGGCCTTCTCGATAAGCTGCCGGCCCAGTTCCAGCAGGCGGCGGCGGGCGCCAACATGGACCAGGCCGAGAAGCAGGTGCGCCGCATGGTCGGCATCATCGATTCGATGACACCCGGCGAGCGCGCCAAGCCCGAGCTGATCAAGGCCAACCGCAAGCGCCGCATCGCGGCCGGCGCCGGCGTGCAGGTGCAGGAAGTGAACCGCATGCTGAACCAGTACGACCAGATGCAGACCATGATGAAGAAGCTCAAAGGCGGCGGCCTGATGAAGATGATGCGCGGGATGAAGGGCATGATGCCCGGCCTGCGTTGACCAAGCGGCGTCGTCGAAGAAACCGCGCAAACACGGGCTTTGCGCGGTTTTTTACATTCTGACAGGCGGTTTTTTCATTTGCCGGCTCCCTAGTGTGCGATAGCTCGCATATCGGGGCTTATAAGAATGAAAAAATTTCGAAAAAGACTTGCATGAACAGTAAAAGGCCACCAATATAAGCCGGTGCGTCAATAACGCAACTTTCCCTGTGATCGTTTTAGGAGGCTCGAAGATGGCAACAGCCAAAAAATCCACCGCAGCGCCAGCCAAGAAAGCAGCCGCCAAGCCGGCAGCAGCGGCCAAGCCTGCAGCAAAAAAAGCAGCAGCTCCAGCAAAAGCAGCAGCGAAACCAGCAGCGAAGCCGGCCGCGGCACGCAAGCCGAACGCCGCTTTCATGAAAGAGATGACGCCGTCGGGCGAACTGGCAGCAGTGGTCGGCAACAAGCCGCTGCCACGCACCGAAGTCACCAAGAAGGTCTGGGACTACATCAAGGCCCAGAACCTGCAGGACGAATCGAACCGCCGCATGATCAACGCCGACGACAAGCTGAAGGCTGTCTTCGGCGGCAAGGCACAGGTCTCGATGTTCGAAATGACCAAGCTCATTTCGGACCACCTGAAGTAAGCACTGGCCGGCTGTCCAGTAGCCTTGCAAATGAAAAGCCCCGGGAGACCGGGGCTTTTTGTTTTTGGCCTGTTGAACAGCCGGTACGTTTCCACGTCGGCCCGCGCCCTATGCTCCGTCATTCCGGCGGAGGCCGGAATGACGTTGGTAGAAGACGCGGACTATAACAAGGCCACGACTTCGATCACGCCCTGATCACAGCCCCGCCGCTGCCTTCATCAGATGGAAGACCTGCGTGTTCTCCATCGTCCCCTTGAACGGCGCCGAGCCGGCGCCGGTGGCAAACAGCTTCACGTCCCCGCCGCCGTGCGATTCGTACACGGTGCGCACGCCTGCCTCCTGGCGGTACTCGTCGCCCAGAGCCACGGCGCTGTCCACGTCGGCGCGCAGGTCGGGGCGCACCTTGCCGTTGCCGAACAGGAGCGCGGTGAAGGTCTTGCCGTCGGCGTCCTTCTTCGGCTGGCCGCTGGCGTAGTCGTGCACGATGTCCAGCACCTTGCTGCCGCGCTTCGGATAGCCGCTCAGGACCATCGTGTGGTCGTGGTCGGCGGTCACGACGATGAGCGTGTTTTCCAGTCCCGGATCAATCTGGCGCATGCGGTCGATCGCGGCCTGGATCGCCTCGTCGAAGGCCACCGTGTCGGCCAGCGCGTTCTTGGCGTTGGTGTCGTGCAGCGCGTGGTCGATCTTGCCGCCTTCGACCATCAGGAAGAAGCCGTCCGGATCCTTCGACAGCAGCTCGATCGCCTTCAGGGCCATCTCGGTCAGGGTCGGCTGCTCCGGGCGGCGCGCCAGCGAATAGTCCATGTGGGTGTCGGCGCTGTAGATGCCGACGAACTTGCGGCCCGGGCGCGCCGACATCATGTCGGCGCGCGTCTTGCCGACGGCATAGCCCTGCGCCGCGAACTCCGCCATCAGGTCGCGCCCGTCCGCGCGGCCCTTCGGATTGGCGGCCTTGTCGAAGGGCGTGAAGTGGTGGCGCCCGCCGCCCATCAGGACGTCGACGCCGTCGCCCAGCGCGCGGTTGTAGCCTTCGCCGCCCGGCACGATCTGGCGCGCGATGGTGTAGCCGGCGTCGCGGTGGCAGACGTGCGAGAAGGTCGACGCCGGCGTGGCGTGGGTCAGCTCGGTGGTGGTCACCGCGCCCACGGCCTTGCCACGCGCCTTGGCCAGCTCGAGGATGGTCGGCACGATCACGCCGTCGTTCGGCGCGCACTTGTCGATCGTGCGGTTGCCGTTGGCGTCCTTCTCGGGATCGATGGCGCGCGCATCCTTGATCGAGATGCCGTCCTGGTTGATCTTCACGCCGGTCATGTAGGCGCCCATCGAGGGCGCGCTGTCGGTGGTCTGGAAGTCGTTCGAATAGGTCTTGATGCGCGCGGTGCGCTCCAGGCGTTCGAAGTTCAGCAGGCCGTCCTCGCCGTGCTTGAAGATGCGGGCGGCGCTGATGGTGGTCGGGCCCATGCCGTCGCCGAGGAAGAAGATGATGTTCTTGGCCTGCGGCGCTGCAAATGCGCAGCTGCTTGCCAGGCTGGCGGCCAGAAGGAAGTTGAGTCGTTTGTTCATGATGAATTCCTCAGAGGCCGGCAGCGGTCTTGATCAGGCCGAAGACGCGGGTATTGTCGATGGTCCCGCGGAACAGTTCCGCGCCGGCGCCGGCGGCGCCCAGGTAGACGTCGGTGCCGCCGTGGGTCTCGGCGCCCGTGCGCGTGCGCACCACCGCTTCCTGGTGGTAGTCGTCGCGCGTCACGATCTCGTCGGTGAGCGCGGGCTGGCTGGAGCGTGGACCGTTGGTGCGGTTCTCGCCGGTGCCGAAGCCGATGATGGTGAAGGGACGGCCTTCCTTGTCCAGCTTGGGGCTGCCGTCCAGGTTGCGCACCAGGCCCAGCACGCCCGGATTGGTCGGGGTGGTCTTGCCGGTGCGGACCGTGTAGCCGTTCAGGAGCAGCGTGTGGTCATGGTCGGCGGTGGCGACGATCAGGGTGTTCTTCAGGCCCGGGTCCAGTGCCTCCATCTTCTCCAGCGCGGCCTGCATGGCGTCGTTGTAGGACACGGTTTCCTGCAGCGCGCGCTTAGCCAACGTGGCGTGCAGCGCATGGTCGATCAGGCCGCCCTCGACCACCAGGAAGAAGCCCTTGCCGCCTTGGGTTGCGTGCGGGGCCAGCAGGTCGATGGCCTTGCGCGTCATCTCGGTCAGGCTCGGCTGCTTCGCTTGATCGCGGGTGGCGTCGTAGTCCATGTGGTTCTGGGCAAACAGGCCGATGGCCGGCTGCTGCGCGTCGAGGGCGAGCGCGTTGAAGCTCGCGGTATCACGGGCGACGCGGAAGCCCTGCTGTCCCAGTTCGGCCAGCAGGTCGCGGTTGTCGGCGCGCTTGCCGCCGCGCGCGAAGGGCGTGAAGAACTGGGCGCCGCCGCCGAACATCACGTCCAGACCGCGCGGGCCGAGCGCCCCGTTGTAGCCGGCGCCGCCCGGCACCAGCATGGCCGCGAAATCGGTCTCGAGCTTGCGGTGGCAGCCATGGCCGTAGGCGGAGGCTGGGGTGGCGTCGGTGACGCTGGTGTTGGTGACCACGCCCAGCGCCATGCCGCGCTTGCGCGCCAGTTCCAGCAGCGTGGTGGCGGGCGAGCCGTTCTCGCACTTGCTGACCAGGGCATTGCCGTTGGCATCCTTGCCCGGCGCGACCGAACGGGTGCCGAGGGACATCGAGATCACGCCGTTGTTGTGCTTCACGCCGGTCATGTAGGCGGCCATGCCGGCGGCGCTGTCGGTGACCATGGCGTCGTTCGAGAAGGTCTTCACGAAGGCCGATTCGGGCAGGCGGTCGATGGTGAGTTCGCCCGCTTCGCCGGCGTGGAAGATGCGCGCGGCGGTGAGCGTGTTCAGGCCCATGCCGTCGCCGAGGAAGAAAATTACGTTCCTGGCGCGCTGGTCGTGCTGGACCTGGGCGGGTGCTTGGGAAGTGGGCGGCACGGCGGCGCAGCCGGCCAGCGCGGCGATGAGGACAGCGCCGGCAAGGGTGGACAATCGCATGAGGACCTCTACGTCTGGAAAGCGCAGAGTTTAATGCATTATGGCACCTGGAATTGTTGCGGGATTGTTAGTACGGCACTAGCCGCGCTTGAATTCCCACTTCTTCCAGGCCGCCAGCACCGCGTTCGGATACTGCGGCTTGCCGCGGCTGCCGTTATAGCGGCCCAGCGCGAGATACAGGTTGCCCTTTTCCATGTCGATGTACATGCGCAGGATCGAGCAGCCGTAGCGCAGGTTGGTCTGCATGTGGAACAGCTTGCGGCGGTCGCTGTCGCCGATGACCTTGGTCCAGAACGGCATCACCTGCATGTAGCCGCGCGCGCCGGCGATGGAAATGGCGTACTTGCGGTAGGCCGACTCCACGTGGATCAGGCCCAGCACCAGCCCCGGGTCGAGGCCGGCCCGGGTCGATTCGTACCAGACCGACTCGAGGAATTCGGTGCGCGACGAGGCGTCCGGGATGCGCTTGGCAAGCCGGCGCGACATCTCGTCGAACCAGGCCTGGTAGCGCGCCCGCGCTTGCTCGTCGCGCAGCACCGGCTTCGGCGGGCGGCTGTCGTTGATGGCGTTGGCCAAGGCGAGGCGGACCGAATCGGCCAGCGCTTCTTCCTTCTGGTTGCCGGCATGCGCCGCGCCGGCGAGCAGCAGCGCGCCGGCAAACAGCGCACCGGCTGCGAAGGGGAACAGCGTCGCCAGGTTCACTTGCCCAGCTTGCCCTTGATGAAGGCGACCATGCCGTCGACCGGCACGCTGGTGGCGGCTTCGTCGCGGCGGCCCTGGTATTCCAGGTTGCCTTCCTTGAGGCCGCGCTCGCCGATCACGACGCGGTGCGGCACGCCGATCAGTTCCCAGTCGGCGAACATCGCGCCCGGACGCAGGCCGCGGTCGTCGACGATCACGTCGACACCAGCCGCCTGCAGTTCGGCGTACAGCTTCTCGGTCTGGTCCTTGACCATCTCGCTGCGGTCCAGGCCCATCGGGCACAGCACCAGCTCGAACGGGGCGATCGAATCCGGCCAGATGATGCCCTTGTCGTCGTAGTTCTGCTCGATCGCCGCGCCCAGGATGCGGGTCACGCCGATGCCGTAGCAGCCCATCTGCAGCGGGGCCGGCTTGCCGGCTTCGTCCAGGAAGGTGGCGTCCATCGCTTCCGAATAGGCGGTACCGAGCTGGAACACGTGGCCCACTTCGATGCCGCGCTCGATCGCCAACACGCCCTTGCCGTCCGGCGAAGGATCGCCTTCGACCACGTTGCGCAGGTCGGCCACGAGCGGCTCGGCGCAATCGCGGCCCCAATTGGCGCCGACGTAGTGGTAGTCCGCCTCGTTGGCGCCGCAGACGAAGTCGGCCATGTTGGCCACCGTCCGGTCGGCCACCACGGTGACCGGCAGTTTCGTGCCGATCGGACCGAGGTAGCCCGGCACGGTGCCGTACACTTCCTGGATTTCGGCCTCGGTCGAGAAGCGGAACTCCTTCAGCCCCGGCACCTTGTTCACCTTGATCTCGTTGAGTTCATGGTCGGCGCGCAGCAGCAGCAGGAAGTAGCTCTTCTTGCCTTCGTTCTCGACGGTCAGGGCGATGCTCTTGACGTGGTGCTGCAGCGGGATGTTCAGCAGTTCGGCCACGGCTTCGCACTTGGTCTTGCCGGGCGTGGAGGTCTTGACCAGTTCCTGGGTGCTTGCTGCGCGCGCGCCGCTGGCCAGTGCTTCGGCCGCTTCGATGTTGGCGGCGTAGTCCGAATCCGGGCAGTACACCAGCGCGTCTTCGCCGGTGCTGGCGATGACGTGGAATTCATGCGAGCCGGTGCCGCCGATGGCGCCATTGTCGGCCGCCACCGCGCGGAACTTCAGGCCGAAGCGCGTGAAGATCCTGGTGTAGGCGTCGAACATGGTCGCATAGGACTTCTGCATGCCCTCGACGTCGCGGTCGAAGGAATACGCATCCTTCATGGTGAACTCGCGGCCGCGCATCAGGCCGAAGCGCGGACGGCGCTCGTCGCGGAACTTGGTCTGGATGTGGTAGAAGTTGATCGGCAGCTGGCGGTAGGACTTGAGCTCGCTGCGCACGACGTCGGTGACGACTTCTTCCGAGGTCGGCTGGATGGCGAACTCACGGCCATGGCGGTCTTTCACGCGCATCAGTTCCGGGCCCATCTTGTCCCAGCGGCCGGTCTCCTGCCACAGTTCGGCCGGCTGCACGAGCGGCATCAGCAGTTCGATCGCGCCTGCCTTGTTCATCTCTTCGCGGATGATGTTCTCGACCTTGCGGATGATGCGCAGGCCGGTCGGCATGTAGGTGTAGATGCCCGAACCGAGGCGCTTGATCATCCCGGCGCGCATCATCAACTGGTGGCTGACGATTTCCGCGTCCGAAGGCGCTTCTTTAAGAGTTGAAATAAAAAATCGTGAGGCGCGCATATCCGTGAATTCTTTTTAAAAAGAGAGGGTTATAATCGACCTAATTTTAAAGGATTAGCTGGCTGATGCGTCCAATCTTTCTACAAATGGGTCCGGAACAAGCATCACCTGCCTCGTCGGCAACCAGCCGGCCAGGTGGGCAAGGCACTTTGTGGGTAAAAATATAAGAGCGGCTGGCAAAACCCCAAGAGCAAGGCGCAGCGTCGAAGACAGTACCTTGGTACGGCGAGACGATGCAACGCAGCTATTGGGGGAATTGTCAGACGATCGAAGGATCGTACGGCCGGCAGAAAGTTTCGAGGTGCACATATGCTCGATCGTGAAGGGTTCCGCCCCAACGTCGGCATCATCCTGCTGAACGCCAACAACGAGGTGTGGTGGGGCAAGCGGGTGCGCGAGCACTCATGGCAGTTTCCGCAAGGGGGTATCAAATACGGCGAGACGCCGGAACAGGCGATGTACCGCGAACTCGAGGAAGAAATCGGTTTGCGGCAGGAGCACGTCAAGATCGTGGGCCGCACCCGCGACTGGCTGCGCTATGAAGTGCCCGACCACTTCATCAAGCGCGAGATCCGCGGCCACTACCGTGGCCAGAAGCAGATCTGGTTCCTGCTGCGCATGATGGCGCGCGATAACGACGTCAACCTGCGCCTGACCGACCATCCCGAGTTCGACGCCTGGCGCTGGCACGACTACTGGGTGCCGCTGGACGTGGTCATCGAGTTCAAGCGCGATGTCTACCAGCGCGCGCTGCAGGAGCTGTCGCGCTTCATCACCTGGCCGGCCAAGGGCCAGCACGGCGAACGCCGCCACAGCGCGCGCTACCTGCGCCAGCCGCACAGCCGCGCCCAGGGCGGCAAGGGCCAACAGGCATTGGCGGCCAATGCGGTGGCGCCTGCCGCCGCGGCCAAGCCGGCGACGCCGGATTCGCTGGTGCTGTTGCCGGACGAGTAAGCCGAACCACGGGGAGCAGCGCGCTCCCCGTGGCTTTCTTCCGTCGCGCCCGCGGCGGATGCCCCCTTTCATCCCGCGCTTCAGGCCGCTGCCTGGGCGTCCTGAAGCAGACAGCGGCGGGAAGCGCTAGAATGCCGGCTTCCTGCCTTTTTTCTCCCTCCCCAGCCATGTTCACTCCGTCCTCGCACGACGTGCGCCGCTTTTTCTGCGAAGCCCTGCGCAAGCAGCGCAACGGCGAGATCCTGAGCCCGATGGACGCCATCGCGGCCGACTGGATCGTCCAGCATCCCGAATACCACGCCGAACTCGATGACGTCGAAGCGGCCATCGCCCGCGACTACTCGGTCGAAGGCGGCAAGCCGAATCCTTTCCTGCACCTGTCGATGCACCTGTCGATCGCCGAGCAGGTCTCGATCGACCAGCCGCGCGGCATCAAGGCCGCGCACGACCTGCTGGTGAACCGCATCGGCGAGCACGAGGCGCACCACGAGATCATGGAATGCCTCGGCGAGATGATCTGGAAGTCGCAGCGCGCCGGCCTGCCGCCGGATACCGAAGCCTATATCGAATGCGTGCGCCAGCGCGCCACGCGCTGAGGGGCGCGGCAACATGATTCAAAAATGCGGCCTAGGCCGCATTTTTTGTATCATGTTCCAAATCCCAACAGTTTAGCGGGGCGTCGATATTTACGCCGTGTTTTATGCATACAGGATTGCCGCGAATGCAAGTTTCCTCATAGTATTTATGCATGAAAACCATCCTCCGCCTGCTGGGCGCGGCCTGCGCCCTCCTCCCCCTCGCCCATGCCGCCGCGCAGACCTGCACGTATACGCCGATTGGCAAGCTGCCGCTGCGCTATAGCGGGATGGGCCTGGAAATCACCGCCGAGGGCAGCATCAACGGCTCCCCGGCCGAACTGCTGGTCGACACCGGCGCCTATGCGACCGCGCTGACGCGCACCGGCACCGAGCGGCGCGGCATCCGCCTGTACGCCACCGGCAGGCATGCCCAGGGCTTCGGCGGCAGTTCGCCGATCTATGCCTCCATCGTCAACGAATTCATCGTCGGGCCGGTCCGCGCCGGCCGCAGCAATATGCCGGTGATCGGCAGCTTCGGCGACACGCCCTCCTACGATGGCATCCTGGGCGCGCCCTTCCTGTTCCAGACCGATGTGGAGATCTCGCTCCCCACCAAGCAGCTGACCTTCTTCGTCCCCGAGAAATGCGGCGGCACCTGGCTCGGCTACTGGGGCAAGGACGTGCAGGCGATCCCGCTGCGGCGCCACGACGAACACCACATGAACCCGAAGTTCTTCGTACGCATCAACGGCAAGGAACTGGAGGCGATGATCGACACCGGCGCCTTTGCCTCCATGATCACCGCCGATGCCGCCAAGCGTGCCGGGATCGCGCTGGACGGCCCCGACGCCACGCGCGGCTCGGATATCGGCGGCATCGGCAACTACTCGGCCCAACGCTGGCACGTGACGACCACCTTCCAGATTGGCGAGGAAACCGTCCAGAACGCAGAGATGGGTGTGGAAAACTCCGGCCTGAACATGGCCGACGTGGTGCTGGGCGCGGACTTCCTGCGCGCCCACCGCGTGCTGTTCGCGCTGAGCCAGAACAAGCTGTACTTTTCCTATGTGGGCAGCGAGCCTTTCGGCCAGCGGCGCACGCTGGAGCCATGGGTCCTGGCCGAGGCGGAGGGCGGCAACGCCGACGCCCAGTTCACGCTGGCCCGCGCCTACCGCAGCGGGAAGCTGGTCGCGAAGGACAGCGAGCGCTCGAAAGAATGGCTGGAAAAGGCGGCCAAGGGCGGCAGCGGCCATGCCAACCTGCACACCGGCCATGAGCTGCTGGCGCAGCGCGACTATGCCGCTGCCGCCACGCGCCTGCGCAGCGCGCTCGACAAGCTGCCGGCCGAACGCCACGGCGCCCTCTGGCTCTACCTCGCGCGCGTACGCAGCGGCCAGCCCGAGCTGGCGAAATCGGAGCTTGCCACGATCTTCTCGCGCACCGCGAGCGACGAATGGCCGAAACCGATCGGCGAGTTCTACCTCGGCACCCTGTCGGCCGACAAGCTCCTGGCGGAAGCCGGCGGCGCGCGCAGCGAAGGCAAGGAGCGCCGCTGCGAGGCGCTGGCGGCGATGGGCGACTGGTACCGCGCACACGCCCAGCCGGATGCGGAGAAAGCCATCGACGCCCAGATCGCGGCCAGTTGCACCACGCCCGAACTGACCTATACCAAGCTGGGTACCTGATCAGTGCACGGCGGCGCGAATCAGCCCAGCTTGTCGTCGGCGACGCGGTAGCGCGGGTCTTCCGGCAGGTTCACTTCGATCATGTCGCGGGCGCGTTCTAGCAGCTCGCGGCAGTCCGGGCTCAGGTGGCGCAGGTGCAGGCGCTTGTCCAATGCGCGGTAGCGCTCGGCCAGGCCATCGATCGCCTGGATCGCCGAGTGGTCGGCCACGCGCGCGCGACGGAACTCGATGACCACGTCCTGCGGGTCGGTCTTCGGCGTGAACATCCCCTGGAAGCCGGTCACCGAGGCGAAGAACAGCGTGCCTTCCAGCTCGTAGACCTTCCGTCCCTGCGCATCGGTGCCGCTGGTGACGCGGATCTGCTTGGCATGCTGCCAGGCGAACACCAGGGCCGAGACGACCACCCCGGCCAGCACCGCCACCGCCAGGTCGAAGGCCAGGGTGATGCCCGCCACCAGCACGATCACCAGCGCGTCCGCCCGCGGCACCTTGCCGAACAGGCGGAAGGTGCCCCACTCGAAGGTCTTCTCGCAGACCACGAACATCACGCCGATCAGCGCCGCCAGCGGGATCTGCTCGATCCAGCTTGATCCGACCAGGATGAAGGAGAGCAGGAACAGGGAGGCCACGATGCCCGACAGGCGCCCGGTGCCGCCGCTGTTCACGTTGATCATGCTCTGGCCGATCAGGGCGCAGCCGCCCATGCCCCCGAAGAAGCCGGTGACGACATTGGACGCGCCCAGCGCCAGGCATTCGCGGTTGGGCTGGCCGCGGGTATCGGTGATCTCGTCGAGCAGGGTGAGCGTGAGCAGCGACTCGATCAGGCCGACGCCGGCCAGCACCAGCGCATACGGGAACACGATGCGCAGGGTCTCCAGGTTCCACGGCACCTCGGGCACCGCGAAGCTGGGCAGCCCACCGGCGATCGAGCCGAGGTCGCCCACGGTCTTGGTGTCGATGCCCAGCAGCGCGCAGCCGGCGCTGGCCGCCAGGATGCCGACCAGGGTGCTCGGCACCGCCTTGGTGAAGCGCGGCGTGAGGTAGATGACCGCCATGGTGGCGGCGACCACCGCCAGCATCGTGGCCAGCTCAAGGCCGCCCATCCATTGCATCGTGCCGTCCGGGCCCGGCGTCTTGAAGTGGCCGAACTGGGCGACGAAGATCACCAGCGCCAGGCCGTTGACGAAGCCGAGCATGACCGGGTGCGGCACCATGCGGATGAACTTGCCCAGGCGCGCGGCCGCGAACAGCAGTTGCAGCACGCCCATCAGCACCACGGCCGCGAACAGGTACTGCGGCCCGTGCTGCACCACCAGCGCCACCATCACCACCGCCAGCGATCCGGCCGCGGCCGAGATCATGCCGGGGCGGCCGCCGAACGCGGAGGTAATGAAGGAGACCAGCACCGCGGCGTACAGGCCGGTGAGGGGCGAAACCTGGGCCACCAGGGCAAAAGCGATCGCCTCGGGGACGAGCGCCAGGGCGACGGTCAGGCCGCTGAGCAGGTTGGATTTGAGGTAGGACGGGGACAAGGACATCGGGGCTCCGGAAAACAAAATCCCCCCGCCGGCTGCCCGGTCGGGGGGATCGTCAGTTTACCAGCTGGACGCCGGAACCGCTGGAAGCCGCTGTGTTTTGTTACTTGCTGACCACGAATTGCGACGGCAGGCTGGCCAGGTAGGCGCCGATGTCCGCCATGTCCTTGTTCGACAGCGGCTGCACCTGCCCTGCCATGATCGGGTTGGTACGGCCGTTGGCGCCGGCGCCGCGCTTGTAGGCGCGCAGGGCGTGGGCCAGGTAGTCGGCATGCTGACCGGCCAGCTTCGGATAGCTCGGGTCGATCGGCTTGTTGTAGTCGGCGCCGTGGCAGGACGCGCAGTTGTACTTCTTGACCAGCGCCTCGCCTTTCGAGACGTCGGCCGCCGTAGCGTTCAGGGCAAAAGCGCCGGCAACCAGCGCATAGATCAGTTTTTTCATTGGCTGGTCCTTAGCGTTTGGCGGTGGCGGGGGTCTGCTGCGAATAGTAGGCGGCGACGTCGGCGATGTCCTGGTCGCTCAGCGAAGCGGCGATGCCCATCATCGACGGGTTCTTGCGCTCGCCCTTGCGATAGGCCTTCAGCGCGCTTTCGATGTACTTGGCCGACTGGCCGCCGATCATGGGAACGCGGTAGACCTCGGGGAAGCCCGACTTGTAGCCCGGGATGCCGTGGCAGCCGATGCACATTTCGATCTTGGCCGGTGCTGCTTTCGGATTGCCGACAACTTCCGCCGCGGCGGCCGGGGTGGCGCTGGCGGCAAACGCTGCCAATACCAGTAGTGCTAAAGATGTTTTCATGGGTGTGGCTCGTTAGTTGTAATTCGAATACCGCAAACGCACAAAAAGTTAGCAAATGGACTACCAACCTGTCGATTCTATCTGAAGAGTTGTCACCAGTCTACAAACGCGCGCAGCCCTGTCCGCGCCTGTGTTCTGGCATATACTCGGCTTCATTTCACTCCAATCCGACAACGCCCATGCACGCTTCCCCACGCTTCGAAGGCAGCGACAACTACGTCGCCACCGCCGACCTGAAACTGGCCGTCAACGCCGCGCTCACGCTCGGCCGCCCGCTCCTGATCAAGGGCGAGCCCGGCACCGGCAAGACCATGCTGGCCGAAGAGGTCGCGGCGGCACTCGGCATGCCGCTGCTGCAGTGGCACGTGAAGTCGACCACCAAGGCCCAGCAGGGCCTGTACGAGTACGACGCGGTGTCGCGCCTGCGCGACTCGCAGCTGGGCGACGAGCGCGTGCGCGACATCCACAACTACATCGTCAAGGGCGTGCTGTGGCAGGCCTTCACCGCGCCGGAACCGACCGTCCTGCTCATCGACGAGATCGACAAGGCCGATATCGAGTTCCCGAACGACCTGCTGCGCGAACTGGACCGCATGGAGTTCTACGTCTACGAGACGCGCGAGATGGTGGTGGCCAGGCACCGCCCGCTGGTGATCATCACCTCGAACAACGAGAAGGAATTGCCGGACGCTTTTCTCCGCCGCTGCTTCTTCCATTACATCAAATTCCCGGACCGGGACACCATGGCCGACATCGTCAAGGTGCACTTCCCGACCCTGAAGCAGGACCTCTTGGGGGCCGCCCTGCAGAGCTTCTACGAGCTGCGCGAGGTCGCCGGCATCAAGAAGAAGCCCTCGACCTCGGAATTCCTCGACTGGCTCAAGCTCCTGCTGGCCGAGGACATCCCGTTTGATGCCCTGCGCAGCCAGGACGGGAAAGCCATCGTGCCGCCGCTGCATGGTGCCCTGCTGAAGAACGAGCAGGACGTGCACCTGTTCGAGCGCCTGGTCTACATGTCGAGGACCAACCGGTGATCAAGGTGCTGCCTGCCACGCTCGAGTTCAACGGCCTGCGCCTGGAGCCGCTGGCACCGCACCACGAGGACGGCCTGCGCGCCGCCGCCAGTGACGGCGAACTGTGGAAGCTGCGCGTGACCAGCGTGCCCGAGCCGCACAATGCGGCGCAGTACATCGGCACCGCGCTCGACACGCGCGACCGCCTCGCCTTCGCCGTCGTCGACGCGCGCCACGGCAGCGTGCTGGGCACGACCAGCTACCACGACATCGTCCCAAGCGTGGATCGCGTCGAGATCGGCTACACCTGGTACGCCAGGCGCGTCCAGCGCACCCACGTGAACACCAGCTGCAAGCTGCTCCTGCTGTCGCACGCCTTCGACACCCTCGGCTGCGGAGTGGTCGGCCTGCGCACCGACTGCGAGAACCTTGCCTCGCAGGCCGCGATCGAGGCCCTGGGCGCGAAGAAGGATGGGGTCATCCGCCACCATGCCCTGCGCCGCGACGGCACGGTGCGCGACACGGTCATGTACAGCATCCTGCGGGGCGAATGGCCGCTCATCAAGCGCGCCCTGCACGAGCGCCTGGAGCGGCACGCACGAGTCTGAACCATGCTGATCGACTTCTTCTACACCCTGCGTGACGCCAAGGTCCCGGTCACGATCAAGGAATTCCTGACCCTGCTGGAAGCGCTGCAGCAGGGCGTGACCGCGCCCTCGCTCGACGAGTTCTACTACCTCGCGCGCCTGACGCTGGTGAAGGACGAGGCCCACTTCGACAAGTTCGACCGCGCCTTCGGCGCCTACTTCAAGGGCGTGAACGCGGTGTTCGACGAGAAGGCCGACATTCCGCTCGACTGGCTGCTCAAGCGCTTCGAGCGCGAGCTCACGCCCGAACAAAAGGCCGCGCTGGAAAAGCTCGGCTACGACAAGCTGCAGCAGCGCCTGGAAGAACTGCTGAAGGAACAAAAGGGACGCCACGAGGGCGGCAACAAGTGGATCGGCACCGGCGGCACCTCGCCTTTCGGGAACGGCGGCACCAACCCGGAAGGCATCCGCATCGGTGGCCAGGGCCGCAACCGCACGGCGGTCAAGGTCTGGGAGCAGCGCAGCTACCGCGACTACGACGACGAGCGCGAGCTCGGCACCCGCAACATCAAGGTGGCGCTGCGCCGCCTGCGCCGCTTCGCCCGCACCGGCGCGGCGGAAGAACTGGCGCTGGACGACACCATCCGCGCCACCGCCAGCAACGCGGGCTACCTCGACATCCGCATGCAGCCCGAGCGCAAGAACCGCATCAAGGTGGTGATGCTGCTGGATGTCGGCGGCTCGATGGACGACCACATCGAGCGCGTGGAAGAACTGTTCTCGGCCGCCAAGAGCGAATTCAAGAACATGGAGTTCTATTACTTCCACAACTGCGTCTACGACTACCTGTGGAAGAACAACCGGCGCCGCCACAGCGAGCGCTTCCCGACCTGGGACGTGCTGCGCACCTACCCGAACGACACCCGCGTGATTTTCGTCGGCGACGCCACCATGAGCCCCTACGAGGTGCTGGCGCCGGGCGGCTCGGTCGAGTACAACAACGAGGAAGCCGGCGCCGCCTGGCTAGCGCGCTTCACCAGCGCCTTCCCCAAGTTCGCCTGGCTCAATCCCGAGCCGGAACACCTGTGGGAATACCGGCAATCGATCGCCGTCATCCGGCAGATCATGAATAACAGGATGTTCCCGATCACCCTGGAGGGGCTGGAGCGGGCCATGCGGCTTCTAAGCAAATAACCAGAAATTCTATCTCGGTGGTCGAACCCCGCCTAGTCGCCGGATACCAAACCCGACGCGAAAAATATCAGGAATATTAATACGATTATCTTCAGTTCGGTAAATTATCGCGAGCTCAACGAGATCCTGAATTAAAGCCTCGGCTTTGCCTTTACGAATTGGGTCTGTATTAAAGCGCCGCGGCGGCAGCTTTTTCGCACTTCGAACCTGACCATAAAGCTTTCGAGTCCATGCAGCTGTCAAATCGTCGACTGCGCAAGGAACAGTGATTCCTCGCGCGGCCTCTAACAATGGCTCTACCCACGGGTAATCTTCAGCGATCTCACTAACTCGAATCTCTGAAGCACTACTTACCCCTTGCTGAATTCCCTTGAAATGCAAAGCAATTGAATGACTTGGTTCATGGTCGGCCGTCCACTGGGCAGCCGTTCTAAACGCAAGTAGAAAACTACGAGGACTCAATCGGCCTTTTGCATCCGCCAAATGCGTTGGTATCCAAGTATAAACATAACCACGTTTATGTGAGGTCCCTACCCAAGCACCAGCAAACGCCTCAATTATAGACCGTGCAGGCTGCTCACCATTCGCTAATAAACGCGGAAGTAGGAAAGCAGAGGAATCCTCTTTCCATTCAATGTCTAAAACCCTAGTGATTTCATCTCTAAATTCCTCGCCAACGGTAACACTATTTGCAAGATTTAATATCACTAGACCAAAGAGGTCTACAGGACGCCATGACAGTACAACCATTGAGGCACGCAATTTCGAACTATCAACAAAGTCCCATATCGCTTCATCCTCTTCCATATCCGGACGCAGGAAGACCTTAATCTTTATCCCACGTCGCGATCGACTCTCTAGGCCTATAGATAAAAGGGCCTTTAAATATTGTCGAATTTCCTCCCAATTGCTTGCCAGCCTATCTAAAGCATCGAAAAGAACCAATAGATGGCGTCCTGAACGCGCAATTTCTCGGTCGCACTCCGCAAGAAGATCCATTGCACTCTGCTCATTTGCGGAGAACCATTGCACCTTTTTCAACCAGGCACCCTTTACCGGAAATGGCTGCTTTAACATCTGAAGTGCATGGTTTAGAATGACGGTGTACCAAACAGATTTAGCATCCAAGCCACTAGAACGAATATTATTAAGTTCGGTTGCTTGAGGAAATGAATTACTGCTTGGATCAAGCGCAAAACCGACACACACCTCCGCCAATTCCAGGTCTGGAATTCGGGCAGTGCGAGCAATGTGGGTACGATGGCTATCACTAGCAAGCACAGCAGTCCAATAGCTTTTCCCACTTCCACGCATCCCTACGACAACGCTCGCAGACAAGTGCAGTGCTTTAATATGCCCAATCGGCATATATAAAGTGTTTTTTGACGGAGGATTCAAGGACTCCTGGGATGTATCTTCGATCTCACAAAGCGCGTCTCTAATCGCTAAAGACGGGAAGTTAAAATTTTTCGCTTTCACTCCGACTCCTCATATTCTTCGCTCGGCCACAAGCGCAACTCTGCACCTTTGAAAAAATCACCAAAAATCCCTTTCACATAGTTCCACTCCGGGCGCGATTCTACGTGAGTGAGTGACTGCCCTCTGATTGCAGGCTCAAAGTTAACGAAAAGAGGAAAATGAGGAGCTGCGGCATCGTCCTGAGAAAATACAACGGGCTCAAAATCTGGATTCTCTTTATATGATTCATCATCATAAAATTGCGCCCATTCTTTATATGATCTATCGATCCATGATTTCCTAGCAGATTCATTAGCAGCGGTCTGAGCAGCTACCATCTTTAATTTCCAGCGAAGGTCATCTTCGTTGCCCATCCCATGAGCAACGCTTTTAGAATGTTGAAGATGATCGAATATTTGCCGATACGACCACCAATCCTGTTCATCGTTACGAGCAAATAAAAATACTTCAGCTCCGAGACGCGTTATAGCGGCAGAGCCGATATCATGAAGCCCGGCCCGAGAGTCAAGTAAAATCACATCAGGTCGATTTTCCAACTTCTGGATAGTATTCAAAAGGTCCCGAAGTCTCTCAGCAAGCCCGACCATAGCACCAGACTCATCGAAACTATTCCCATAAACTCGCCCAAGCTTCGAAATATATTGATGACTTTCTCGGCCATAGGCAGCAAGAATACGAAGTGACCCTGGTGCATCATGAGCAATAGGGGCTTGGGCAATTGCGGAATCTAGCAAATCAACACTGCCTTGACCGTTTATATTTTCTATAATCCAATCGATGAGACCGAATTTAGGCAACTCGCTCAACAACATTGCCCCCATGCCAGGGGCTTCTAAATCCAAATCTACCAATAATACATTTTTCCCTTTTCGCGCAAGGTGCCAACCAAAGAAAGCGAAAGCCGTACTCCGCCCTACACCGCCTTTTACGCTAAATGCGACGGCGGTAGGAATTGGTGCTCGATCGATAAGAGACGGACGCAACCAATCTTGGTTTGTTAGCAGTCGATCGATGAGCCATGTATTTAGATCAACACTGACTTTATCTGGTGAATTTAATATATCCTCTGGATCAATTAAATCATCCTCACCTAGCAACACTCGTGAAATTCCGGAACTATAAACTCCTAACGATGAATGCAACTGTTCAGCAAAAGCATCCCACTCCTCGCCTTGCAACGCTGATTCGGGAAGCACAACAGTAAGCGCCCCCAGTGCATCGCGAACAATATGTATTGCACCGAAATCTCGTTCGCCATTAAATTTCTTTTTTAGCTGATCAAGTATTTGATCAATAGCTTGGTCAAACAAAACTATATTATTCATTTTCTCTCCCGCCGTGTTCCGAGAATTTGCGTTGCGGTAAGCAACCTCCGCGTGATCGAACGATGGGCTTCAACAGCATCAGTTGTTACAGATCCAGTAACTGCATATCGATTTGAAATACGCCAATCTGAAAATGGATTAGCCAACTTCATAATCGCGACCATTCCAGGGTAATTTCGCGACAACTGCTGAACTGGAACTAAATCCCATAAAGCGTCAATATGCTCCCAGTATTTTTTTGGCAACTGCTCGTCATTTACCCGATGACCAGTGACGATCGCGGTTTTAACCGCACACTCGGCAGCTATTCCATATAAATGATCAGCATTGTCAAAACGAGTATTTTCCAAAAGCAATTCAGCATCGCTCCAATGCCGTGCCGCTGCGCTAGAGTAGTTTGCCAATATCGGCCTCTTGTTAGTGTTAGCGGAACCTCAACGACTGGCTCGGTAATCATTCCTTGAATGCAACACGATATCAGGTATCCGCATGAGCAGGCAAACATTAGATTTTACGGCGATGACCTTCTGTGGGAAGTTTGTTCCATGTGGTCGACTAAGAGTACTTCGAACATCTGCCTGCCACGCCGCTTCAAGAACCTTACATGCACTCAGCAAATTGCGGCTCTACTGTCACAAGTGTCAATCGTGCGTCTCGATAATCTTGTAATATTGGCAAAAATTTTATGCATTGTTATGTTCCAAGCGTTAGTGAAAGGGAACTCATGCCCGACCTGCTGCCCATCCTGACCAGCCTTGCGTGGCCGATCGCGCTCGCCGTCGCCTGGCTGGCCGGCGAATTCGGCCAGCGTTTCACGGGCCTGCCCCGCATCAGCTTCTATGGCCTGGTCGGCTTCGCGCTGGGCAGCACCCAGATCGGCGTGCTGCCGGCGCCGGACGCCGGTCCGGTGGCGCTGCTGGCCGACATCGCCTTCGGCCTGATCCTGTTCGAACTGGGCTACCGCATCAACCTGCGCTGGCTGCGCCACAATCCCTGGATCGGGGTGGCCGGGCTGGCGGAAAGCCTGCTCACCTTCGTGCTGGTCTACCTGGTGGCGCTGGCCTTCGGCACTTCCCAGCTGGTGGCGCTGATGATGGCCGCGCTGTCGATGGGCACCTCGCCCGCCACCATCGTCCGCGTCATCAACGAATACCGCAGCTCGGGCCAGGTCACCGAGCGCGTGCTGCACCTGACGGCGCTGAACTGCGTGCTGGCGGTGTTCGCCTTCAACGCCATCATCGGCTTCTGGATCTTCCACACTTTTGACGCGGTGGGCGAGGCCCTGTGGCAGAGCCTCGTCACATTGGCCGGGTCGGCCCTGGTCGGCGCGGTATTCGGGGTCGCCGTCCCCGCCCTGCTGCGCGTCCTGCACAATCCGCGTCACGATGCCACGGCCGCCTTCGCGCTCGCCATCGTGCTGTTGGTGGCGATCTGCGATGCCGGTTCGCTCTCGCCCTACATCGCGGCGCTCACGTTCGGCCTGACGGCGCGCCATCGCCGCATCGCCTTCAGCCAGGCGCAGCGCAATTTCGGCGCGCTGGGCGAAGTGCTGACCGTGCTGCTGTTCATCTACGCCGCCTCCACGCTCGACTGGCGCCAGGTGGCAACCGGCGCGACGCTGGCGGTGATCGTGGTGGCGGTGCGCCAGCTGGCCAAGACCGTCGGGGTGACCGCGTTTGCCCACCTGTCCGGCGTGTCGTGGCGCAAGGGCGCGCTCACCAGCCTGGGGCTGGCGCCCTTGTCGGTGTTCGTGATCCTGCTGATCGAACATGCGCGCCATGCGGGCGTGCACGTCGTCGAGGAACTGCGCGCGATGGCCGCGGTGACGATGCTGCTCGAAGTGTTCGGTCCCGTCATCATCCAGCGCGCCCTGGTGTGGGCGCGCGAAGCTCCGGAGCGTCCCGATGCCGCTTGAAGCCTTCAATCCCTCGCAGCCGCTCACCTTCGGCGTCGAACTGGAACTTCAGCTGGTCAGCCTGTCGGACTTCAACCTGACCGCGGCGGCGCCCGACCTGCTGCACCTCCTGAAGCGCAAGCCCTTCCCCGGCAACGTGACGCCCGAGATCACCGAGAGCATGATCGAGATTAACTCGAGCGTGCACTCGTCCTACGGGCCGCTGCTGGAGGAATTACGGGCCATCCGCGACACCCTGGTGGCGGCCGGCGACATGCTCAACATCGGCATCGCGGGCGGCGGCACCCATCCGTTCCAGCACTGGTCGGATCAGAAGATCTCGAGCAAGCCGCGCTACGAATACCTGTCGCAGCTGTACGGCTACCTGGCCAAGCAGTTCACCGTATTCGGCCAGCACGTGCACATCGGCTGCGCCAACGGCGACGATGCCCTGTACCTGCTGCACGCGCTGAACCGCTACCTGCCGCACTTCATCGCCTTGTCGAGCTCCTCGCCCTTCGTGCAGGGACACGACAGCGGTTTCGATTCGGCGCGGCTGAATTCCGTGTTCGCCTTCCCGATGAGCGGGCGCGCGCCTTTCGTCCTGAGCTGGCAGGAGTTCACCGACGTGTACTTCGCCAAGATGGAGCGCACCAACATCATCAAGAGCATGAAGGACTTCTACTGGGACCTGCGGCCCAAGCCCGAGTACGGCACCATCGAGCTGCGCGTATGCGACACGCCGCTCACGGTGGAGCGCGCGGCGGCGCTGGCGGCCTACCTGCAGGCCCTGTGCCGGCACCTGCTGCAGCGCGTCGACGCGCCGCCGGTGGAGGACGACTACCTGGTCTACAACTACAACCGCTTCCAGGCCTGCCGCTTCGGGCTGGAGGGCGCGATCACGCATCCGAAGACCTATGCCAACGTGCCGATGCGCGAGGATATCCTGGCCACGCTGGACAGAATGATGCCGCATGCCGAGGCGCTGGGCAGCGTCGAGGCGCTGCAGCACCTGGCGCAGGCGGCCCGCGAAGGCAGCGACGCGGCCCAGCTGCGCCACGTGTTCGAGCGCGAAGGCAGCGTCGAAGGCATGGTGAACGGGGCGATCCAGCGCTTCAGGGGCGAGCGGCGGATGCGCTGGCGGCAGGGCTGACGCTCAGGCGGCGGCCGACTTGCCGGCCCAGCTCCCTTTCATGAACCTGGCCAGCAGCGGCTGCTTCACCGGCCGCGGCAGCTGCGCGTCCACCAATCCGGCCCAGCGCTCGGTCAGCTGTTCACAGGTGGCGCGCAGCACCGGATCGACGTCCGGCAGCCGTGACAGCGCGCACAGGTGGCGCTCGATCACGGACGCCAGCTTGACGCAGGGCCGCTCGCCGTCGCCGCGCGCAGTGTAGTGCGACATCAGGTGCAGCAGCGATGCCACCAGCAGCACATGCTGGCCACGCACGTTGGCTGGCGGCTGCGGCAAGGCCGGGTCTGCGAAGGGAATGACCATGCACGGACTCCTCATGAATACCAGCAATGAATGAGAATGATTCTCATTCATTATTGACCGATACAGGAACGAACGCAAGCGATTTCGTGTGCACGTCCGTGTACACGAGCGTCGCCTGCATTGCTTCCTAAGCCGCAAGTTATTTGATCATCCTCAAATGCTGATTGACACAATCTGCATTTCTGCGTAACCTCGACGCCACTCACTAAATCGTTACAGTAAATCGTTACAGTAATTTATCCGGCACCCAATTCATGATCGCGTCTGATACGTGCAAGTCCGTACTGTAACGATCTGGTGTATCGCTGGATGAAACATCTCACGATGCGCCCCTCGATAAACCAAGAAATGGTCCTGAAAGAAAAATATTGATGAACGCACCTGATCGTTACATGGTGATCGGCAACCCGGTCGCCCACAGCAAATCACCGCAAATCCATATGGCATTTGCCGAACAAACCGGACAGGACCTGCGCTACGAGCGCCTGCTGGCGCCGCTGGACGGTTTCGCCTCCGCGGTGCGCGACTTCATCGCGCAAGGCGGCAAGGGCATGAGCGTGACGGTCCCCTTCAAGCTCGAGGCCCACGCCCTGGCCGATACCCTGACCGACAGCGCCCAGGCCGCCGGCGCGGTGAATGCGCTGAAATTCGACGATGGGCGGATAGTCGGCGACAACACCGATGGCGCGGGCCTGGTCAGGGACATCGCGCATAACGCCGGCGTTCCCCTGCTTGGCAAGCACATCCTGATACTGGGCGCCGGCGGCGCGGCGCGTGGCGCGATCCTGCCCCTGTTCCAGGCAGGTGCGGCGTCGCTGACGATCGCCAACCGTACCATGGCGCGCGCCAGCGAGCTGGCTGCGGCATTTTCCGAACAGGGAAACATCCGCGCCAGTGGGTTCGCGGCGCTGGAGGGCGGCTTCGATATCGTCATCAACGCCACCTCCGCCAGCATCGACGGCGAACTGCCGCCGGTAGGTCCCGCCATCTTCGCGCCCGGCGCCTTTGCCTACGACATGATGTACGGCAAGGAGCCGACGGTCTTCATGCGTTTCGCAGCAGAACATGGCGTCACGGCGCGCGATGGCCTGGGCATGCTGGTGGAACAGGCCGCGGAAGCCTTCGTGCTGTGGCGCGGCGTGCGCCCCGACACGGCGCCGGTGTACGCGGCGATGCGTGCCTGCGAATAAGCGTCCAGCTCCCCATTAGCGTCATGCTCCTGCTGGCGCGAAGAATTGGCAATTACCATATAACCGGAGAAAACAATGCACCAAGCCGTATCGTCCAGCACCCTGGACATGCTCAAGTCCGTCAGTACCGCCACCCTGACCTCGCTGCTGTACAAGCGGGGCTTCCGTAACGTGTTCATCCAGGGCGCCAGGCCGCTGAAAGCCGGGCAGCGCCTGGCCGGGCCGGCCTTTACCCTGCGCTACATTCCATCGCGCGAAGACCTGGACGGCATCGAAGTGTTCCGCGATCCGCGCCACCCGCAGCGCGTCGCGGTCGAAGAAATCCCCGCCGGCGCCGTCCTCGTGATGGACTGCCGCGGCGACGTCTCGGTGGCCTCGGCCGGCAGCATCCTGGCCACGCGCATGCAGGTGCGCGGCGCGGCCGGCATCGTCACCGACGGCGGCCTGCGCGACGCGGCCGGCATCGCCCGGCTGGACATGCCGGCCTGGTGCTCGGGCGCCTCGGCGCCGACCAACCTGATCCGCCACCATGCGCTCGACCTGAACGCGCCGATCGGCTGCGGCGGCGTGCCGGTCTACCCCGGCGACATCATGGTCGGCGACGACGACGGCGTGGTCTGCATCCCGGCCCACCTGGCCGAGGAGGTCGCGCGCGACGCGGTCGAGATGGAGCGCTTCGAGGACTTCGTGCTGGAACAGGTGGCCGAAGGCGCATCGATCATCGGCCTGTACCCGGCCACCGATCCCGCCACCAAATCCCTTTACGAAGCCTGGCTGGCGCGCCGCGCCGAACAGCCCTCCTGAGAGACTCGCCATGACGAATACATATGGTGTGGAGCGTGTCGACGGCGTGCGCTGCAGCGTGGGGGAAAGCCCGCTCTGGTGCGGCCGGCAGCGCGCCTGGTACTGGGTCGACATCACGGGCCGGACGGTCTGGCGCCTGGACGCCGCCGGCGCCGGCACGCGCAGCTGGCAGACCACGGAAATGGTCGCGTCCATCGCCTTGAGGGAAGGCGGCGGCCTGGTGGCCGGCATGGAAAGCGGGATTTTCGGGCTGGAACTGGGCGATGGTCCGATGGCCATCGAAACCAAGCTGGGCAGCCCCGCCGACGGCCTCGGCCCCGGCATGCGCTTCAACGATGGCCGCTGCGACCGCCAGGGGCGCTTCTGGAGCGGCACCATGTTCATGGACATCCCGGCAGCGCGTCCGCTCGGCCGCCTGCACCGGTATACCACGCAGGACGGGGTGTCGGCGCCGGTGGTTTCGGGCCTGCTGGTGCAGAACGGCCTGGCCTGGTCGCCCGACGGCCGCACCATGTACCTGTCCGACTCGCATGCGGCGCGGCAACTGGTCTGGGCCTTCGACTACGACGTCGACGAGGGCATGCCGGCCAATCAGCGCCCCTTCGTCGACATGAACGCCTTCGACGGCAGGCCGGACGGCGCGGCGGTCGACAGCGATGGCTGCTACTGGATCTGCGGCAACGACGGCGGCTGCATCCTGCGTTTCACGCCGGAAGGCAAGCTGGACCGGCGCATCGATGTGCCGATGACCAAGCCCTCGATGTGCAGCTTCGGCGGCGACCGCCTCGATACCCTGCTGGTCACGTCGATCGCCGCCGGCGCGCCGCAAGGCGACGACTGGGCCGGCGCCGTCATCATGCTGCGCCCCGGCGTCACCGGCCTGGCCGAGACGCCCTTGCGTGGCTGAGGCGCGCCCCCGGCAGCACCTTCCAAGCGCGGCAAGCCCGCGCTTTTCATTTTAATTTTCTCTCACTATCAAGGAAGACATCATGCACATCGCTGGTGAAATGGTCATCGGTCGCAGCCTGGTGACGGGCCGCGAAGGCTCGCTCAAGGCAATCGACCCCTCGCGCAAGACGGAAATCGAGCCGGCCTTCGGCCTGGCCGGCAAGGCCGAGCTGGAGCGCGCCTGCGCCCTGGCCCAGGCGGCCTTCGACCCCTACCGTGCCACCGACCTGGCGCGGCGCGCAGCCTTCCTGGAAGCGATCGCCGGGCGCATCATGGACCTGGGACCGGCGCTGATCGAACGGGCGATGCTGGAAACCGGACTGCCCCAGGCCCGCCTGGAAGGCGAACGCGGCCGTACCTGCAACCAGCTGCGCCTGTTCGCCAAGGTGGTGCGCGACGGCCGCTGGCAGGGCGCCACGCTGGATGCGGCGTTGCCGCAGCGCAGCCCGCCGCGTGCCGACCTGCGCATGCGCCGCATCGGCCTGGGTCCGGTCGCCGTCTTCGGCGCCAGCAACTTCCCGCTGGCCTTCTCGGTCGCCGGCGGCGATACCGCCTCGGCGCTGGCTGCCGGCTGCCCGGTGATCATCAAGGCCCATTCGGCCCACCTGGGCACCTCCGAGCTGGTGGCCAAGGCGGTCGCGCGGGCGGCCGCCGAGTGCGACATGCCCGAAGGGGTGTTCTCGATGCTGATCGGGGCCGGCCAGACCATCGGCCAGGACCTGGTCACGCATCCGGTCATCAAGGCGGTCGGCTTCACCGGCTCGCGCCAGGGCGGCCTGGCGCTGGTGCGCAGCGCCGCCGCGCGCGCCGAGCCGATCCCCGTGTATGCCGAAATGAGCAGCATCAATCCGGTCTTCCTGCTCGAAGGCGCCCTGGCCAATCCAGCGCTGGCGCAGGGATTCGCCGACTCGCTGACCATGGGCGCGGGCCAGTTCTGCACCAACCCGGGCCTGCTGCTGGCCATCGACGGCCCGGCGCTGCAGGGCTTTGTCGACGCCGCCACGGCCGCGCTCGGGGCCAAGTCCGCCGCGACCATGCTGACCCCCGGCATCCATGGCGCCTATCTGGCGGGCGTGCAGGCGCTGGCCGCCGACGGGGACGTGCGATTGCTGGCGCAAGGCGCGGACGCGGGCGCGCCCTGCGCGGCCCAGGCCTTCCTGTACGGCACCGACGCGCAAAGCTTCCTGGCCAACCCGGTCCTGCATGCCGAGATCTTCGGCCCGAGCTCGCTGCTGGTGCGCTGCCGCGACGCGGCCGAGATGCTGGCGGTGGCCGAGCACCTCGAGGGCCAGCTGACCGCCACGGTGCACGCCACCGGCGCCGACCGCGCGCAGGCCGCCGCGCTGCTGCCGGTCCTGGAACGCAAGGCCGGCCGCATCCTGTTCAACGGTTTCCCGACCGGCGTCGAAGTGAGCCACGCGATGGTGCACGGCGGCCCCTTCCCGTCGACCTCGGACAGCCGCTCGAGCTCGGTCGGCGCCGCGGCCATCGAGCGCTTCCTGCGTCCGGTGTGCTACCAGGATGTGCCCGCCGACCTGCTGCCCGAGGCGTTGAGCGACGCCAATCCGCAGGGGCTGGCGCGCATTGTCGACGGCGAGCTGGTGCCGGGTTGAAGTAAAACGGCGGCCTTCGGGCCGCCGATTGCGTGGATGGCAGCCGCCTCAGCGGCCGGCCATCGTGACGTGCTGGGTCTGGGTTCCCAGCCCGTCCATCGACAGGCGCAGCACGTCGCCCTGCCGCAGGTAGCGCGGCGGCTTCAAGCCCATGCCGACGCCGCCCGGCGTGCCGCTGACGATCACGTCGCCCGGCAGCAAGGTCATGAACTGGCTCACGTAGGACACCAGCTCGGCGACGCTGAAGATCATGTCGGAAGTATTGCTGGCCTGCATGCGCTCGCCGTTCAGGGACAATTCCATCGCCAGGGCCTGCGGGTCGGGAATCTCGTCGGCCGTCACCAGCCAGGGGCCGATCGGGCCAAAGCTGTCGAAGCTCTTGCCCTTGTTCCATTGGCCGTTACGAAAATTCTGCCAGTGCCGCTCCGAGACATCGTTGGCCAGGCAATAACCGGCCACATGGCGCAGCGCCGATTCGCGCGCCACGCTGCGGGCGGTGGTGCCGATCACGATACCCAGTTCGATTTCCCAGTCGCTGTGCTCGGAACCGGGCGGCATCACGATGCCGTCGTTGGGGCCGCTCAGCGAGGTGATCGCCTTGGTGAACACGATCGGTTCGCTCGGTAGCGGCTGGCCGGATTCCTCCGCGTGCTTGCGGTAGTTCAGGGCGATGCCGATGAACTGGCGGATGCCCGCCACCGGCACGCCGATCCGGACCGACGGGTCGACCAGCGGCAGGCGCGCCAGGTCGATTGCCGCCAGCGCCGCCAGGCGTTCCGGCGCCAGCCATTCCGGGCCCAGGTCCGGCACCAGCGCGGCCAGGCTGCGGATCGCGCCCTGCGCATCGATGGCCGCCGGGATTTCCGCGCCTGGGGCGCCCACGCGACACAGCTTCATGGCTTGCCCTTCATGGCGCTGCCTACCTGCCCGCCGAGCGGGACCAGCTGGAAGCGCCCCTGGAAAACGTGTTCGCGGCCATCGACGCGGATGCGGCTGGCCTGCCCTTCCTTGTATCCCGCGCTATTGTTCAGCAGCAGCAGCCACTCCAGGCCGTTGGCAAGCGCCAGGTGCACCGCATCGACGTCGCCGCTGCGCAGGTGCCGGATCTGCTTGACCTGGCTGTTGCCGTCGCGCGTGACTTCGCTGACCGGGTCATGCCCGCCATGCGGTTCGAGCACGCTGACGAAGACCGCCTCGCGCGCCGCCGGCAGGCGCAGGATGAAGGCGTTCTCGTTGCGCAGGTTGAAGTTCGGATCGTTCGCGCCGATCTGGGTGAACAAGGTTTTCATTCCCGGCAGGCTGGCCGTGCTGAGCGTATAGAAACGGCCGTTGTCGTTCAGCCAGGTCACCTGGTTGAGCGGCGCCGCGGCCGCCCCGCTCGCCTTGAGCCACAGGTACTGGTAGCCATGGTGCTTGCCCAGCGGCGCCAGCGCGGTCGTGGCGCTGTCCAGCTCAAAATTGGTCTTGATCAGGTGGCCCTTGTACTGCAGCGGCAGGTCGAGCTGCTGCGGCTGGTCCGACTGTACCGTCAGCACGTCGAGCACCAGCGGGTGCGCCAGCTTCTCGTGCCGCAGCTGCGCCATCGTGCGCACGAAGGCCACGCCCGGATAGGCATGCTCGACCCGCGCCGCCGAAATCTTCAGGCCGTCGCGCTCGGCAAAGTAGAGCAGCTCGGGGTGGTGCTTCTCGGCGACGCCGAGCTTGCCGCCGTAATGGCTGGTCTCGCCGACCACCAGGGTGTTGTGGGCAATGGTCTGGTTGGCATAGGTCTTGTTTTCCGGCAGGTAGCGCCCCCCGAACTTCGCCTCGACGTTCAGGAAGCGCGCCGCGCCATAATCGGAGACGACTTCGGCGCCATTGTCGTAGAACAGCCAGTTCAGCTTGTCGAAATGGCCGTGGCCCATGCCCTGGGCGGTGGCCTTGAAGACCAGGGCCTGGTCCTGCTCGCGCATGACCACGAGCCCCCCTTCCTTGCCGCCCGCGCCGTCGCGGAACACGCGCGAGTCAAAGCGGTAGGGTTGGGCCCGGCCCGCGTCCAGCGCCTGCGCTACGCGCATGCCGTCGCCGGTCAGGAGCACACGCTCCTGGCGCCGCGCAATATCGAGCAGCCTGGGGTCGCCGCTGGCCGAGTAGGCAATCGCCACCCCGTGCACCAGCTCGATGGTGTCGATGCCCTTGTCCTTGATCGCATCGTTGATCGGGAAGAAGCGCTGGTTATAGCTGAGCTGGATCGTGGTATCGACCGCCTTCAGCAGGATGCCGTCGCGATAGGAGAAAATCTTGCGCCCAGGCTCGTTCACCGCGATGGCCTTGGCGAAGGTCACGAAGGGCAGCAGGGCATAGCGCTGGTAATAGGGCCCCTCGGTGTAGTAGCCGTCGGGCGAGAACAGCTCGTCGAGCTGGCGCAGGAAGCCGCCTTTGCCGGACTTGTCCAGGCCATACAGGGCGCGCTCCACCCATTCGCGCTCGCCGAGCACATAGCCGGTCATGCCGACCGCGCTGGTGGCCCAGGTGGCATGGTTGTGGATGGTGTTGAAGGTATGGGGCGAGCCCTCCGACAGGAACAGCGCGACCGGGCGCAGGATGCCCTTCTCGATGTGGCGGCGTTCCCCTTCCGCCAGGACCGGCAGCACCGCATCGTAGGCCTGGATCGCATACACCAGCCACACCGATTCGTTCAGGTTCTGCCAGAACAGGCGCCCGGCCGAGATCACCGAATCCGGCCGGCGCTGCGGGTGCAGGGGCAGGGTCGGGTACAGGTCGGCGTATTTGGCCAGCATGTCGCGCACGAGGTGCGCATAGCGCTTCTCGCCCGTCAACTGGTATACCACCCCGGCGTCGTACATGAGCTGGGCATTGTTCTTGTGAATTTCGTGCGTGTAGCCGCCACCGGCGTCGCGCGGCACCGGCACCAGGATGGGCAAGCCCAGCTGGCGGTCGACCTGGGCCTTGCGCTCCTGGAATTCGCGCTGGAAGCGTCCCGGGCGTGCGATCTCGGCACGCATCGAGGCCACGTCCTGTCCAGTCAGGACGAGCCCCGAATGTCCGGACGCCGGCGCCTGCGCCGAGTGGGCCGGTGCGGCGCAGGCGAGCGCCAGGGCGGCCAGGCCCAAGCCGCACATGATTCTTTGATTCTTCAACATCATGATTCCTTCAACTGTCCTGGTTCTCGAGATATTTCACGGTGCTCGCGCCTTGCGCATGCAGCTCGCTTGCCTTCAGGGGCGGCACGTTCCGGAAAGTGTTGCCGCGCAGTTCGGTATCCGGGTCGCCGACCGTATGCTCGACCACGATGCCGCCGCTGTCGGCGAATTCGTTGCCGGCGATGCGGGCCAGCTGCACACCGTGCAGGTAGAGCGCCGCGCGGCGCTTGTTGCGCCTGCCCTGGCCCACGTGTTCGACGACATTGCGGGTAAAGGCCAGGCGCGGGCCGAAGGTGCTTTCATCGGTCCCGCCGCGGTACAGGCTGGCCAGGACGCCGTCGATGTGGGTGAAGCGGTTGCCATCCAGCACCAGGACGTCTGCGTTGTAGTTGCCCAGGTCATCGCTTTCCTTGTCCAGCCTGAGCAGATCGCCCGTGATCTTGCCGAAGGTCGATCCCGTGATCCGGATCTCCTCGGCCAGGCTGCGGCTGCCGGCATCGAAGAAGTGATGCGAATGGTTGACGTCCAGGTTCCTGACATCGACATTTTCGAGCACCAGGCGGTAGCTGACGAACATGCCGCTTTTTTGCGTGCGGATCAGGACATTGCCCGCCGAATCGGGGCTGGCGCTGCCGTCGATCCCTAGACCGGCCAGCTTGAGCGCGCCGCCATTGCGGATCTCGAACAGCGTGGTGCGCTCGGGTAGCAGGACCACGGTGCCGGCCTGCCGGGCCCCGATCGTCACAACCTTGTCGATGAGCAGTAGCCGGTCGACCCGGTAGCGGCCGGGCGCCAGCAGCAGGTTGTCGCCGTCGCCGGCCCCTGCCAGCGCCTGGGCGAGGGCATCTTCGCGCCCGGCGTCCACGTCGATGCGCCGGCCGGAGCCGAAGACCACCCGGGGCTCGTTCTTCGGGTACCAGCTTGGCCCGGTTGCCGCCTTGACGACTGGACGCAAGGAAGCGCTGGCGCCGCGCCGGCGCTGGGCTGCGTCCTGCGGCATCAGGAGGCCGGCGGCGTTGCGCCGCATCCGCAGCTCGGTGCGCTCGAAGCCTGCGGGCAGCTCGGCCGCGCTCGTGCCCTGCACGAGATTGCCGGCAAAGCGGATGCCGCCCATGTCGTCGTAGGACACGATGCTGGCCGCCCCCTTCCGATGATAAATGAGGTTGTCTTCCATGCGGCTGTCCACCGGCGGCGCATTGCGCTCGGCATCCTTGCCGGCGCCGAATTGGAAGTGATCGACATCGATGAAGCTGTTGTTGTGGATCCGCGCATTGCGCACCTGGCCGTAGCGGTTCAAGGGAGCGTCCACCCTGCCGTTCATGATCGCGAAGCCGCTGCCGAAACGGGTCCCGGTCAAGCCTTCCAGGTAATTGTTGCGCACGGTCTGGTCGCGGTTGATGACGCGGATGCCGCCGGTGTTCTCGACGCCGTTCCCGAAAAAAACATTGCTTTCGACCAGGTTGCCGTTCCCATGGCGCAGTGTCAGCGTGCCGCGCGATTCGAAGAACACATTGTTGCGGATGATGTTCTTGCCGGACTTGATGGAGATGATCTCGACTTCGCCATCGCAGCGGTCGAAATAGTTATTCTCGATCAGGGTATGGGAGTCCGTCAGCGAATAGGTGCTGGTGCCGACCCGCAGGGTTTCCCCGCCATTCGATCCGAGCACCGGTCGCGGCCCGAAATAATTATGGTCGATCCGGTGGTGGTTCTGCTGGCTGCCCTCGCTGTTCAGGCGCACCGCCATCGTCACGCCCAGGTTGCGCTTGCCGGCCAGGTAGCTGTGGTCGAAGCGATTGTGCTTGCCGTACAGGGCCACCCAGTAGTCGGCGGCGTCGCGGTCCGGGTTGTTGTAGTTGTCGATCACCACTTCGGTGACGCGCGAGTGGTGCGCCAGGCGGCGTTCGTCGCGCTTGAACGAGATCACTTCCCCGGTGGGCGTATGGCCATCGCGGAACACCAGGCCCGATACCACCAGGTGGCTCCCGGCCAGGCGCAGGTTGGAGCGACCGGACAGGATCACCTTGCCCGGCGTCTCGGCGCGCAGCGTCACCGGCTGCCCTGCCCTGCCCTCGGCGAAGAAGCCGATCTCGACGTCGCGCCAGGTGCCGTTCTTCATCACGATCGCGTCGCCCGGCGCCAGCCGCGCCAGGGCCGCATCGAAGGCAAGCTTGTCGCCGACCAGGAAGTCCCTGGCCGCCAGCTCCCGCTGCGGCAGGAGTCCGAGCGCCAGGACCGCCAGGGCGCAGGCCAGCGCACGCGTGGCGGCGCTCATGCCTTGTCCTTCCCGGCCTCGACCGGCTGTACCGGGCCGCCCAGCCACACCGCCACGAACACCAGCGGCACCAGCAGCGCGCCCAGCGCGAAGAAGGGCGCGTAGTTGCCGTCCGCCGTCAGTATCGGCACCAGCTGCATGCAGGCGATCACGCCCAGCACCGCGGCGGTGCCGCTGATGCCGGCCAGCGAGCCGACCGAGCGGCCGGAGAAGAAATCGCTCGGCAGGGTCTGGATATTCGTGATCGCGGCCTGGAAGCCGAACAGGATCACGGCGATCGACAGCACCGCCAGCAGCGGCGTGTCGGCGACCGAGGTGAACAGCAGGGACGGCAGCATCAGCGCCAGGCCCAGGCCGATCACCGACTTGCGGGCCCGGTTGACGCTCCAGCCGCGCGCCAGCAGGCGGCCGCACAGCCAGCCGCCGGCCAGGGCGCCGATGCCGGCGCCGACGAAAGGCACCCAGGCGAACAGGCCGATCTGCTTGACGTCGAAGCCGAAGCGCTCGTTCAGGTACAGCGGCAGCCAGGCCACGAACAGCCACCAGACCGGATCGATGAAGAAGCGCGCGGCGATCACGCCCCAGCTCTGGCGGTGGCGCAGCAGCTGGCCCAGCGAAGGCACGTACTCGGCCTGCTTTTCCACCGGACGGATCTGTCCGCTCAAGATGTAGTTGCGCTCGTCCTCGCTGATCCAGGGGTGGGCGCCGGGGCCGGACTTGTAGATGATCAGCCAGGGCACGATCCAGATGAAGCCGAGCGCCGCGATCAGGATGAAGGTGGTCTTCCAGCCCACGAAGGCGTACAGGAAGGCGATCAGCGGCGGCGCGACGATCGAGCCGAGCGAGGCGCCGGCGCCGAAGATGCCTTGCGCCAGCGCGCGCTCCTTGACCGGGAACCATTCGGCTACCGCCTTGGTCGCGCCCGGCCAGTTGCCGGCCTCGCCCACGCCCAGCAGCACCCGGAACAGGCCGAACGACAGGGCCGAGCGCGCGATGCAATGCAGGCCGATCGAGATCGACCAGACCGCGATCGAGAGGATGAAGCCGACCCGGGTGCCGAGGGCGTCGAACAGCTTGCCGAACAGGGTCTGGCCGACCGCGTAGCCGATCAGGAACACCGTGACGATGTTGGCGTAGTCCTGCTTGTCCATGCCGAGTTCGTCGGCGATGCCGGGCCACATCACCGCCAGGGCGGAGCGGTCGATGTAGTTGATGACGGTGGCGGCGGCGACCAGCATCATCACCAGCCAGCGCAAGCCTTTCATTGTTTTCATGCCAGAGTCTCCAGTATCTTTATGTGTGTTGTATCTAGTGCGTCGCGGCCAGCTGGGCGCGGTTCGGCAAGCCTTCGCAATCGCCGCGGAACTGCACCACCCGCGCGCCGATCGCGTTGCCGCGGGCGGCGGCGGCGGCCAGCGGCAGGCCGTCCAGCAGCGCGCTGAGCACGCCGACGGCGAAGCCGTCGCCGGCGCCGACGGTGTCGACCACGCGCGCCACGCGCTGGCCGGGCGCAATGCCGCGC